>JAMBLK010000064.1 GCA_023336855.1 Actinomycetes bacterium | reverse complement strand
GGCTCAATAGCCCTCCTCGGCGGTGTGGCACTCGGTGCAGTTGATCCCCTGCCACTTCTCCTCGATCTCGACCGGATGCTCGAATTCGAGTCCGGTCATGTCCTGCTCCAGACCCTCGATGTTGTCGGCCGGACCCTGGGCAACGATCGTGTGGCAGGCGTTGCAATCCTTCGTGATGCCTTGGCCGGCCTCGTCGACGAGATCGGACCCGTGACACCGGAAGCATCCCTCGCCCACGAAGTGGCTCAGGTTGTTCAGATGTGCCCGGTAGTCGGTTTTCATTTCGGGGAAGAAGTTGTCCCGGTAGATGTCGACCAGAGCGTCGGCGGCGCCATCGATCTCATCGGTCAGATCACCGACGCGGTCAGGGTACGACTCCATGTAGTACGACGCGAGCGTGGTCCGGATCGTTGCTTCGGCACCGTCGTGCGAGTCATGTGGCGCATTGAGCAGTTCGAGACCGATCCGCCGGATGTAGGGGAGGTCGCGCGAGATGAGGCCGGTCGCGATCCCGTTGTTCACGGAGACGGCCGGTGGCACGAACAGGTGGCTCGGCCGGTTGTGGCAATCCATGCAGTCGAACACCCTGCGGTCGGTCTCGGGGTCGTCCGGGTCCGGGATCGCGACATTGGGATCCTGATAGACGGTCACGGACCCGTCGTCGCGGGCCACACGCACCCAAGGGATAACTTGGCGCTTGTGGTCGACGGCGATGTACTCGATCGTCTTCTGGCCCAGCATGTTCCAGTGGATCCCCGCATCCTCGAGGTGCTGGGCGTCGGCGCCACCGCCGATGTTGACGAGGAGGCTGACGGTCCACGGGGAGTTCGCTTCGTCGGTGCGGTAGTAGTTCTTGGTCGTCAGCTTCTGACCGTACGATTGCGTCGGCCAGTGGCACTCCTCGCACGTCTCCTGGGCGGGACGGAGGCTCGCGACCGGCGTCTCGATCGGCCGCTCGTAGCTGTTGGTGAACGTCGCGACGACCTGGCGGATGCCGTCGATCTTCGAGCGCACCCAGAACGACGTGCCCGAACCGATGTGGCACTCGGCACACAGTACGTTGGCATGGGGTGAGTTCTCGTACGTGGTGGCCTCGGGCCCCATCACCGTGTGGCAGGTTTCGCCGCAGAACGCCACCGAGTCGGTCGCTTCGTACCCTTTGAAGCCGGCCCAGCCGATCACGAGGAGGATCACGCTGGCAAGAACGAGGAAGACCCAGAGGCTCCGCATGAACACCGGGTCCGACGGTTCGACGCGAAGGTTGAAGCTCACGATCTCGCCGCGTCGGCGGGCTTGCACGACCTGGATGCGGACGGACAGGAGGAACAAGACGAGGCCGACGAGGATGACGCCCGGCACCGCGAAGTAGGTGATGAGCGACCGGTAGCTGTTCTCGCCGCCCGACGTCAGATCAATCAGGACCAGAAGCGCGAACAGGAGGCTGCCGGCCAGGATCAACGCACCGCCGACGGCGGCCAATCGATGCCGGTACAGGCTCCTGGCCTCGATGGGCGAATCGCCGCCCGAATCGTCGGTCGGCGGGTCTGCGTCCGTCAATCGAGGCCTCCTTTAGGCCGGGAGTCTAGCGACTCGAATCGACCCATCGACTGATGACGATGAAGGGGGACCCTCCGGGCCAGCGCCACGTCCCCGAACGCCGCCCGAGGCTTACGGCGCCGGTGACGAAGGGGAAGCATCGACGACCGCGATACCTGGCCCCGGCACGTATGGCGAGTAGATCTCCACTTGTGCCGCGGGCGGCGGGACCGTCTTGATCGTGATCTCCTGGTAGGTGAGGAAAAGCACGATGAACACGGTCCCCACGAGCACGATCACGGCGTAGATCGGGACGAACCAACGCATTCTGCGACGCACGACGTCCGCAGGAACGGAGTCGTCGTCCTCCCTCGCCTTGATCGCGTCGAGTTCGGCGGCGTGCTCTTCCTCCATCTCCTCCTCACCGAGCGTACCGGTCAGCATGGATCGGTTGAAGTGGCGCACGTGAACGAAGTAGGCATGCCATACGATGATCGCGAGAACGGCGAGGATGGCCTCGCCTCCGTGTGCGGTCTTCGCCGCAGGTATGAACTCCCCGGGGAAGATCGCGGTCGTCGCAACCGGGTTCCACATCATGAGTCCCGTCACAGCCATCAACAGGGTTCCCCAGATGATCGACCAGTACTCCATCTTCTCTGCGAACGTGAAACGCCCCTCATAGGGCGGTTCGTCCCGGATACCGAGGTTGTAGGCGACGGCGTGCCAGGCGGCACGAGCGTCCCCAAGGCCCGGGAGCATGTGCTTGCCCGTTCGGGTCACCAGGAAGCGGTATCCGGCCGTGCCCAGGTGATAGGCCGTTGCGATGAGCACCAGAATGCCGAGGGATCGGTGAATGACGCGGGTGGTGTTGATCCCACCGAATACGGTGATCACGGCTTGCGGGACCCACTTGTCGGATCCCAGTTGGATCAGGCCCGTGATCGCTAGTCCGGTAAAGGCGAAGACCTGGATCCAGTGCTCGACCTTATCCGAGAACGTGAAGCGAAAGTAGTTCGACTCGGCGACGTCCACAGCGTCGTCGGGTTCGATCGTCGCCATGGCTTCAGGCATGCCGGGCCTCTTTTCTCCTTCGTCGTCTCCCGACCATGTCGAGGAACACGTAGATCACCATGCCGCCGATCACGACCGGGATGAGGATCTTGTAGAACAGGTTCACGAAGTAGACGATCGGGTACTCGTCGACACTCGGCGAGTAGTGACTCATCCATGCCGCAGGGAAGTCGGCTTGCGCCTCCGGATGGCACTGCTGGCAGGTCACGAGGAGGTTGTCCTTGGCAACGGCACTGTGTGGGTCGTCTGGTGGCAGGATGTCGTGTACGCCGTGGCAGGACACGCAGACCGGAGCGTTCGTCTCCTGATCCGGGGTGATCTCCTGGAACAGGGTGATCGTGCGTCCGTGAAAGTCCGCGACGTAGGTCTCGAAGACGTCGGTGTTGATCCCGTACTTGTCCATCAACTCCACGTCGGCGTGACAGGTCTCGCAGATCTCCGGAGAGAACAGATGGAACGATCCGTTGGCCGGCCCTTCGACGTCGTGGACGCCGTGACAGTCCGTGCATGTGGGCACGTCGGGATTCCCGTGCGTGAGGGCGCTTCCGTGGACGCTCGCCTCGTATTGATCGTAGATCTCGGCGTGGCAGGTGCGGCACGTCTTCGGGATCTCGGCATGGTCGATCGGGGGGTCGGTCGCATAGTGCGGATCGTGACAGTCCGAACAGACCGCCGCTTCGTCGTTGCCGGCCTCCCGGGCCGCGGCATGGACGCTGTCGTCGACGACCGCCTGTTCGCCGTGGCAGACGGTGCACGCTTCTGACTTCTGGATCGCCAGATCCCGTGTGCTCTCGTACGCGGAGGGGTCGTGGGGAATGGCCGTGATCTCGGTGTGGCACAGGACGCATTTCATGTCCCACCATGCGTGGATCGAGGCGTTCCACCGATCCTCGTCGATCGAGAGATCGAGTACTTCACCGGACGGGAACACCATCGACGGTCCCGGCGCCGTGTGGCACCCGAGACACGTGTCGTTGTCCCACTCGGCGACGCTCTGCGCACTCGCGACCGCCGTCCCTCCGACCATCACCGCGAGCACAACACCCGCCATGACGATCAGATTCCTGACCCTTCGTCTCACCATCGTCCTTTCGCGCCGGCTCCCTCTCGAGGCCGGCTTCGCCTGTGTTCCGCTGGTTCGCATCGTACGAAGCCGGACGGCACCCCGAATAGGGCCGAACATCACCCCCGATAGGGCCGGAAGGAACTGTTCGGGACCAGGGAGTGGACGGGAGCGGTCCAAGCCGTCCACTCCACCGATGCTGCAACCCATCCGGTGGTTGTGCAGAGTGTTGCAATCTCCGCAGCGACTCAGGTGTTCATGGCCGTGTCGAGCGATCCAATCCCTCCCCCGGCG
>JAMBLK010000063.1 GCA_023336855.1 Actinomycetes bacterium | reverse complement strand
GTCTCCATCTCGATCGTCACGTCGTCGCCGTCGCCGGAGATGTTGACGTCAACATCGCCGCCGCTGCTGGCCTCGATGAGCTCCTCTGCGAGTTGCTCCGCCGCCTTGTCGGAGGCGCTCCCACACGCCGCCACGAACAACGAGAACACCGCCATCAACACGGCGATCCTCTTGACCATCGAACTCATCGCTTCTCCCCTTCGTTGGTGTGGAACCTCACACAGTGTCCGTCGACCAATCAGAAGACAACCTGAATGGCATTCTTCTACGGTACGCGCGCCTCGCGGAACCGTCCAGGTGCCGATCGGCCCATACCTTGTTCACCAACCTCCAACGTCCGCCGTGTCACAGGGCGTTCTTGCCCGGGGTCGCTACATGAGAAGGGAGCCGGTTGTACCGGCTCCCTTCTCATGTTTGCTTGTCTGAACGACCGACAGGTCAGTCTTCGTCGGTCTTCGCCTCTGAAGCCATGACGATCTGCTCGTCTTCGTCCTCGTTCAAGGGAAGGACCAGATTGATGATGACCCCGAGCACGGCTGCGAGCGCCAGGCCCGAGATCGGCACGTCGCCGATTGCGAGAGCACTCTGCAGACCGCTGATGCCCAGGCCGAACACGAGGATCAGCCCAACGACGATCATGTTGCGGCTCTTGGAGAAGTCGACCTGTGCGGTGACCAGCGTCCTCAACCCGACGGCTGCGATCATGCCGAACAGAACGACCGACAATCCACCAAGTACCGGCACCGGTACGGTCCGGAGGACCGCGGCCAGCTTCGGAATCAGAGCAAGGAAGATCGCGAACCCCGCACCGATGCGCAGGATGAGCGGGTCGTACACCTTGGTGACGGCCAGCACACCCGTGTTCTCCGAGTATGTCGTGTTCGGTGGGCCACCGATCAGGCCTGCGAAGAGCGTCGCGATGCCGTCGCCCAAGAGGGTCCGGTTCAATCCGGGCTCGTCGAAGAAGTCCTTTCCGACGACGTTGCCGTTGGCCATGATGTCACCGACGTGCTCGATCATCGTGACGAATGCGATCGGCGCAATCAGCGCAATCGGCGCCCACGACAGGTCTCCGAGACCCCAGGTGAACTCAGGCAGACCAACCCAAGCGGCATCGAGAACCGGTTGGAAGCTGAATCCCTCGAAGAAGAAGATCGCCAGGATGTAGCCGACAACCGCGCCCGTCAAGATCGGGAGCATCCGGAACAAGCCCTTGAAGAAGACGGCAGCAACGATCACCGTTGCCGTCGTGATCAGAGCCAACCACCAGGCACCTTCGGACATGCTGATGGCGACGGGTGCCAACGTGATTCCGATGACGATGATGACCGGTCCGGTCACGATCGGAGGGAAGATCCTTTGGATCACTTTGTGTCCGACGACCGCCACAAGCGCTGACATCAGAAGGTACAGGACACCTGCGCCCATGATCCCGAGTCCGATACCCGCCCATGAGTATCCGCGTTCGGTGGCGATGATGATCGCCGGGATGAACGCGAACGACGAACCCAAGAACACAGGGACCATCCGCTTGGTCACGAGATGGAACAGCAGCGTTCCGACGCCGGCCGCAAGCAATGCGACAGACGGATTGAGCCCCGTTAGCAACGGTACAAGGACCGTTGCCCCGAACATGGCCACGACGTGCTGCAAGCCCAGCACCGATTTTTTCTGCATCGACAATTCCATGCTTATTTCCTCTCCCACTCACGAAGAGAGCCACCCGCATAGGGGTGGCTCTCTCTTTTACTCGTCGGACTGGTCGCCCGATCCTGACTGGCGTCTCTCGCCCCGGTCAACACTGTCATGTCTTTTTCACCCGGCATCGGTTGGGAACGTACAGAGCCAATGGCCCCGCCCCATAATCCAACGGTTGTCGGGTGCCTTCCATGGCCCTCGGATGCGTCATGCGCTTCTGAATACCATCCCGTAGTAGCCGTCGTACGTCTCTTGGCGCACGATCTCAACACTTCCCTTCACAGCCATGCCGGCTTTCGGTTCGTCGATGTCGAGTTGCCCCAGCATTCGCATCCCGTTCTCCAGCTCGACGATACCGAGCCCGAGCGTTGGAACCTCGTACTGCGGCGGCAGGTTGTAGACGCGGGTGAAGGTCAGCAGCTTGCCTTCCTTCGGGAGCGGTACCGTGTCGAACTCGAAGAAGTCGTTCTGCTTGCAGTTCTTGCACACCATCCGGAACGGGTAGTGCATCGTGTCGCACAGGCGGCACTTGTAGGCGTAGATTTCCCGAGCCATCAGGCCTCCTTCTCAAACGTGAGACAAACGACGTTGTTGCCGAAGCCACCGAAGTTGCAGGTGAAGCCGACGTTGGCGCCTTCGACCTGCCGCTCGCCGCCGTCTCCGCGCAGTTGTGTAACGATCTCCCACGCCTGGGCGACTCCTGTCGCTCCGACCGGGTGACCACGACCCTTGAGTCCTCCACCGACGTTGATGGGGATCTTCCCACCGAGCGCCGTTTCACCCTTCTCGAGGGCGATGTGCCCTTCTCCCTTGGGGAAGAAACCGACCTCTTCGCTCTCGACGATCTCGAGGATCGTGAACGCGTCGTGGAGTTCGGCGACGTCGACGTCATCCGGAGTTAACCCTGCCATCTCGAACGCGTCGGCTGCAGCCTTGCGGACGGCCAGCAGATCGGTCGGTTCCTCGCGCTCGTGAACGGCGTGCGTGTCGGTTGCCTGACCTACGCCGCTGATTTTGATCAGCGGCCTTCCGAGCTCCTTGGCCTTCTCTTCGGAGACCAGGATGATGGCTGCGCCACCGTCGGAAACCGGGCATGCGTCGAAGAACCGGAGCGGTTCGGCGACGTACGGGTTGTTCGTCATCGCCTCGGGAGAGTCGAGGATGCCCTCGAGACTGATCTCCTGCTGCAGATGGGCCCACTCGTTGTTGAGCGCTGCGTTCTGGTTCTTGACCCCCACCATTGCAAGGTGACGCTCGGTGACGCCGTACTTGTCCATATAGAGACGGGTGAACATCGCAGCGTGTGCCGGGAGGGTCACACCGTAGATGTACTCGGCAATCGGATGGGTCAGCGTCGCGACGAAGTCCGTTGCCTCGAGGCCGTTGACCTCGCGCATGCGCTCCACGCCAACGACCAGAACGACGTCATCCATGCCGGAGGCGACTGCCTGGAACCCTGCCTTGATGGCGGAGCCACCAGAAGCGGGTCCGTTCTCGATCGCCGCGGCGCCTGCCGGAGTGAGGCTCAAGCTGTCCACGACCGCGCTGGCGAGGGCCGTCTGATGATTGACCCGGGGAGCGCCCATGTTGGCCACGTAGACCTGATCAACTTCGGTGATCCCTGCATCCTTCAGCGCCATCATCGACGCATAGGAGGCGATCTCCGACAAAGCGAACTCCAGACGGGTGAAGGTGGTTATGCCAATACCAGCGACGTAGACGTCACGCATCCTGCATCCCCCCCTCCATCGCCCACCGCTCCACCATGAGTGCGGTGGCAGTCGGGTCGTACTTCGAGCGGGTCGCTGAGAGCGGATCGAGTGCCGGCGTCGGTGGATCAGACGGCGGGAGAATCGCTTCCATCGCCTTTTCGAGGATCTCCGGTGGGACTGGTCGCCGACCAACGACGAGCGATGACCGCGCGGCGTCGAACAGCTCACGAGTCAGTGCCCATGAGGGAACACCACCGAGCTCGTGGGGAATCTCGAATCGCTTCTCAAGCTTGTACTCGATCATCCAGCGACGGAACCCTATCGGCGACTCGGCAACGATCAGGACCTCATCGTGCCCGAGCACGTCGAAGTGGTACTCCATCTTGGCTGCGAAGGCGTGAGCGCCGACACGGAGACCGCGACGCAGGGCCAGGGTGTGGAGCGATAGACCGAGGGTGGGTGTCACCTGACGGCCGTTCACGATGGCGGCAAGCTCTCCATCGACCTGCACCGCGAGGACGTACTGGTCCTGGAAACGGTACTGATAATGGGAGAGCAGCTCCGCATAGACACGGGATGCTACGACGTCGTAGTAGTCGCGCTCGACGTGCAAGAGCGGTTCGACGTGCTTCAGTAGATCCGGGATCTCATCCCGGTCGACGGCGCGAACCACGGCCGCTTCACCGCTGGCCAGCAGCATGTATTTCGGTTCGTACGGCGCCATCTCTGCTGGGATGGGCCGAAGAATCTTCTCTAGGTCAACGGACATTCGTTTCCTTCTCCTCCTGGATTGCTTCAGTTACTTCAGTTGTAGGTGTGCCCTGAGCAATGCATGTCGCCCATCTCGACGACCATGCATCGCCACGCGCTGTGGCTTCGAATCCGCCATTCCAACCCTAGGAGTGACGAATCCTCATCCTTGCGCCTGGCGCGCCTGGCCGCCGATCTGGGCAACGGCATTACTCAGCACACTCCTCAGACTTCTCGATGATCGCCATGGCGACCTTCTCCTGGGTGATCGGCATCGACTTGATGCGGACCCCGAGTGCGTTGTACACGGCGTTCGCGATCACCGGGGCGGCGCCGATCATGGTGTGTTCTCCCACACCACGGGCACCGAACGGGCCATCGGGCTGGGGCACTTCGACGATGATCGGGATGATCTCGTCCGGGATGTCGAACGCCGTCGGGATCTTGTAATCGGTGAAGGTCGGGTTCAGCATCTTCCCGCCTTCGTCGAAGCGCATGTCCTCATAGAGGACGGTTGCGAGACCCTGGACCAAACCGCCTGTGATCTGGCCGTTCACCAGATCGGGGTTGATGGCGCGGCCGGCGTCGACTGCCAGTGCGGCTTTCCGGACCCAGATACGACCGGTCTCCTTGTCGATCTCAAGCACAACACCCGTGGCGCCCACCGTGTAATGCACGTTGGGGTGGCCGCCCTGCCCGGTCTCAGGATCGCTGTTGGCATTCGTGAACTCCGGCATGAATTTGCCGCTGGCCACGATCGGGCCGCCACGCCAGGTGCCGTCTTCAGTCTGGATGCCGTCGATGACGAACTCCCGCAGCGGCTTCGAGAAGCTCGCATCCGTGCGGCACTTCACCGCCTCGTCTTCGAGGTAGAGCGAGTCGTCCTCGTAGCCGTAGACCTGGTGGATGACGTCGAAGATCTTGCCGCGAGCTTCTATGGCTGCCTTCTCGACGGCGAGGCCCGAACTCCACGTGACGTGTGACGCAACCGTCTGCCACTCATACGGATTCCTATCCGTATCGGGGGTCTCAACCCTGATCTTGCCAACCGGGACCGACAACACCTCGCCTGCGATCTGAGCCATGACGGTCAGGTAGCCCTGACCGAGTTCCATGCCCGACACCGTGATGTTGATGCTGCCGTCTTCGTTGAACTTGAGGAACGACGCGGACGACGAGTTGGGTGGCATCGCCGGCGCCTTCCAAAACAGCGCCATTCCTTTGCCGATCACCGTGTTCGGATTGTCGGACTCTTCTTCGACTCCCCAGTTGATCGCCGCCGCGGTCTTGTCGATCGCCTCGAGCATCCCGGATGGATTCATCGAAGCTCCGTATGCGAGTTCGTCACCTTCGACGATGGCGTTCTTACGCCGGAACTCGACGGCATCCATCCCGATGGCCATCGCGATGCGGTCCATGTGCGACTCGAGGCCGAAGTGGAACTCGGAGTAGCCGAAGCCACGGTAGGGACCGCCCGGGGGAAGGTTCGTGTAGATGCACAGCGAGTCGTTCGTGATATTCGGAACCCGATACGGCCCGGTCGCTGAGAGGCCCGCGGCGTTGACGACGTTGGCCCCGTACTCAACATACGCGCCGGCGTCCCAGTAGAGCTTGTGCTCGACAGCGGTGATCTCTCCGTCGTTCATGACGCCGACCTTGAGTTCCGCAACCACTCCCTGCCGTTGATAGGTGTTGTAGAACTCCTGCTCCCTGGTCCAGCGGAGTTTCACCGGCCGGCCCTTCACCAGCGTGGCCAGCGCCGCTCCCATGATCTCCATGGAGACACCGGCCTTGCCGCCGAATCCGCCGCCGACGTACGGGGTGATGACGCGGACGTCCTTGTGGGTGAGGCCCAGCGGTGCGAGGGCCTCGGCGAACAGGTGCCGCTGCGTGTGCGGAGACTGCGAAGCGGTCCAGACGGTGAGCCTGTCGGAGTAGTCGAACTTGCTCACGGTGACGTGGGGTTCGATGGCACAGTGCGCGTAGCGAGGCACGAAATAGGTGTCTTCGAGCACGTAATCGGCCTCTGCGAACGCCTTCTCCGTGTCGCCCTTACGGATCTTCCGCCAATGGGCGATGTTGGTGTCGGCCTTCGGGAAGAACCACGGAACATGGGTGTAGTTATCGAGATCTGGATGGATGAGATCGGCACCCTCGGCCACGGCTCCTCTGGGGTCGAGCAGTGGTGTCAGGACCTCGTACTCGACCTCGATCAGCTTGGCTGCTTGCACGGCTTCACGATGACTGCGGGCAACGACCCCGGCTACCTGCTCGCCCACGAAGCGAACGTAGTCCTGGGCGAAGATGTAGCGATCTTCCATGTACATGCCGAACTTGTACGGGAAGTCCTTGCCGGTGGCGACCCGAACAACGCCTTTCGCCGCTTCGGCTTTAGACGTGTCGATGGAGATGATCTTGGCGTAGGCGTACGGGCTCTCGACGATGGCGGCATGAAGCAACCCCGGTCCGAAGTCGATGTCGTCGACGAACTGTGCGGCACCGCTGATCTTGTCGAGACCATCGATCCTGACCACAGGGGTTCCAACGGTCTTGAGTTCGGCGTCCTCGGGCTCGGCTTCAAACGGATACTCCACGGTCATTCAGAGCCTCCCTCTCCCGCGGCCAGCACGGCGTCGATGATCGGCTCATACCCGGTGCAGCGGCAGAGATTTCCGGCAAGAGCCTCCTGCACGTCGTGGCGGGTGGGGTTCGGATTGTGTTCGAGCAGTTCCGTTGCCGACAGGACGATCCCCGGTGTGCAGAAACCACACTGGAACGAGTTCTTCTCGAGGAACAGGGTCTGCAGTTCGCTGATCCCGTCGTAGCTGATGCCCTCCACCGTCGTGATCTCGTGATCATCGGCCTCAACGGCCAGTATCAGACAGCTGCGAACCGTTCGGCCGTCCATGAAGATGGTGCATGAGCCGCAGTCGCCGCGTTCGCATCCGATCTTGGGACTCTTGGTCCCGATCCGTTCCCGGAGAACGTCGAGCAGCGTGTCGGCCGGGGCAACATCGAGTACCCAGTCTTCACCGTTGACTTTGATCTTGAGATTCATCGTCGTCCTCTCAGATGAGCCGCGTGCCGTACGCGGGTCCCGTGCCGGCGAGTCTCTCGGTCGCTGCGACCAACCCCCGTTTCAGCATCACTTCGGTCATGCGTGTCCGGTACTCCGCGGATGCCCGGATGTCGGTAATCGGACTGATCTCGTCTCGAACCATTGCGACGGTTTCGGCGATGAGAGCGTCGTCGAGTGGCCTGCCTCTGAGGGCGTCCTCGATACGAGCCGACCGGATCGGCGTAGGAGCGACGGCCCCGAACGCCACGCGATACTCCTGATCCGCGTACGCGACGATCCCGACGGCCGCCTGGGCGAGGTCTTCGCCGCCGTAGCGCATCAACTTCACATAGACGCCGCCGTGGGGGCGCAAGGCAATGGTCAGATGGGTGACGACTTCGTCATCGGTTCGTGCCGTCTGACGAAGCCCGAGGAACCAGTCGTTGATATCGAGAGCGCGATCACCGTCGGGTCCCGTCACGTGGACGGTGGTGTCGTATGCGAGCAGCACGGGTCCGGCGTCGCAGGAGGGGACCGCAGAGCAGATGTTCCCGACCATGGTTGCGCGGTTCCGAATGCCCTGGGAAGCCACGGTTTCGGACATCTCTGCCAGCAGCGGGGCATGCTCCTTGACCACATCCGACTCGATCAGATCAGTGAACGTGACGAGCGCACCAATGCGCAGGGTGTCACCGTCGAGTTTGAGATCGTGGAGTCCCGGAACCTTCTTGATGTCGACCACGAGATCGGGAGCGATCGCATCGTCGCGTAGCCAGGCAACGAGATCCGTTCCTCCTGCGAGGATGCGAACCGAACCGGAGTGGTTCGCAAGGATCTCGGTGGCTTCGGCCAGTGTGACGGGACGTCGATAGTCGAACTCGTTAGCGATGACCACGAATAGCCTCCCTCGTCGCCCCCGGTGAGGGCATCTTACAGACATTGGCAGGGGCCTCAGGACTCGCCCCGTGGAGTGTGGAATGGATCATTGGAGTGTCTTTGCCAGTGCGTTGATGCCCTGTGCGAAGCACTCGATCGGAGCCTCGACCAGTCCGGCGCCGACCATCCCGGTGCCCGGCACCTTGCCGGCAACCCCTGTGTTGATCTGTGGAAGGACCTCGGTGCGAACAACCCGGGCGGCATCGATACCGACCGGTGTGCCACGGAACTCGAGCATCGGGATCTGGTACATCGGGTGCTCGGCCATCGTGATCTCATACATTGCGAGCGTGCGACGAACCGCACCGGCGGCCGTTCCGCCGACGAATCCGACGATCGCCGGCGCCGCTGCCATAGCGAGTCCTCCCAGGCCGACCGTCTCGGTGATCGTCGAGTCACCGATGTCGGGGCTTGCGTCCTCCTCGGTGAACGAACCCAGGTAGAGGCCGTCGACCGGTGGTGCGGGGGCGATGAACCACTCGTCGCCGGTACCCGACAGCCTGATCCCGAAGTCGGTCCCATTGCGGGCCATGACGGTGACCAGGCTGGAGGCGGGCACGCCCGATGCCGCGTCGGAGCCGAGCTTGCCGGAGGCCATGACCAGATTGAGCATGAAGTGGTCGTTGCCTTCGATGAAGTCGAAGACCTCCCGACGCTGGGCGAGAGTCGCGTCGGCACCGTCGATGAGCGATCCTGCGATCTCCCTGAGGAACAGAGAGGTCACGGCCCGGTTCCTGTTGTGACCGTCGTCGCCCATCTGCAACGCCTGGGCGATCAGGGACTGAAGATCGATCGGTCCCCGACTCTCGAGAACGGCGCTCAGCACCGGACCCAGCACCTCGTCCATCCAGTGAAGCCGGTCGATCGCCTCGGG
>JAMBLK010000062.1 GCA_023336855.1 Actinomycetes bacterium | reverse complement strand
TGACGAACTATCGCACCAGGGTACGCTGACAGGGTGGAGCGACGAATCTACGGCATCGAGAACGAGTACGGCGTCACATGCACGCTGCATGGACAACGCCGTCTGTCACCCGACGAAGTGGCGCGCTACCTCTTCCGGCGGGTCGTGTCATGGGGGCGGTCTTCGAACGTATTCCTGGAAAACGGTGCCCGCCTCTACCTCGACGTCGGAAGTCATCCAGAATACGCGACACCCGAATGCGATTCGCTATCCGACCTCATCGCCCACGACAAAGCGGGCGAGAGGATCCTGGAGGGACTCGTCGAGTCGGCGGAAGAACGGTTGATCGATGAGGGCATTCGCGGAGATGTCTACCTCTTCAAGAACAACACGGACTCCGCCGGCAATTCGTACGGTTGCCATGAGAACTATCTCGTCAGCCGCCAGGACGACTTCCAACGGATCATCGACACACTCATCCCCTTCTTCGTCAGTCGTCAGATCTTCGCTGGTGCAGGGAAGGTGCTCCACACGGCGGAGGGAACCCTGTACTCGATCGCCCAACGCGCCGAGCACATCTGGGAGGGAAGTTCATCGGCCACGACGCGGAGCCGACCGATCATCAACACACGCGATGAGCCCCACGCCGATGCGGAGCGATATCGACGACTCCATGTGATCGCAGGAGACTCGAACATGTCGGAGTACGCGACATATGCGAAGGTCGGCACCACGGCTGCGCTCCTCCAGATGCTCGAGGACGACGTGGTCTTCCGCGACATGACACTCGAAAACCCCATCCGCTCCATTCGCGAGATCGCACGCGACAGGACGTGTCGCCGGCCTGTGAGACTGGCGAACGGACGCGAACTCTCAGCGCTCGACATGCAATGGGAGTACCTGGACCGAACGTTGCGCTATGCCCGAACGCGGGGATTCGCTCCGGAGATCGATCGTGCGATCGGGATGTGGGAGCACCTGCTGACCGGACTCGAGAAGGATCCCATGACCCTGTCGCGCGAAGTGGACTGGGTGGCGAAGCTCCAACTCCTCGATCAGTACTCAGCCAGACACGATCTTCGGCTCTCGTCTCCAAGAATGTCCCTGGTGGATCTCGCTTACCACGACGTGAACCGGCAACGAGGGCTCTACTACATCCTCGAGCGCCGCGGCCTCATGGATCGGGTCGTCACGGACGGTCAGATCGATGCAGCGATGACCGCTCCTCCGGCGACGACACGAGCCCGTTTGCGCGGTGACTTCATCAAAGCGGCGAAGCTCAAGAAGCGGGACTTCACCGTTGATTGGGTGCACTTGAAGCTCAACGACCAGGCTCAGCGGACGATCGTCTGCAAGGATCCTTTCCGAGCGGTCGACGAAAGGGTCGAGAAACTGATCTCCTCGTTGTAGCGTCGCGTTGATGCAGAAAGTCATTGAGCGAATCCTCAACCTGTTGGCCTACCTCCTGACGGTCGAGCGTCCGGTGACTGCAGACGAGATCAGGAACACGGTGGCCGGCTACGACCGCGATAACGACTCGGCGTTCCACCGCACGTTCGAACGAGACAAAGACCTGCTCCGCAGACTCGGGATACCGATCGAGCGTGAAGCGACCGATGTCTTCGAGGTCGAGTTCGGCTACGTCGTGCACGACGACGACTACGCGCTCCAGGACCCCGACCTCACAGACGAAGAGAGGACGGCTTTGTCTCTCGCTGTGCAAGCGGTCGGTTTCGGTGGGCGTCCCGCTGGCCAGGAGGCGCTCATGAAGCTCGGCGGTGTCGTCGGAAGCCTCGAGGGAACCCAACTCGGCGCGGACCTCGGCGAGCGTGCAGACATGGTGGCAGACGTGTTCAACGCGGTCTCTGAGCGGCGTCTGTTGACGTTCGACTATCGGGGAACCACCCGCACGGTTCGACCGTATGGACTCGTTCACCGTCGTGGACACTGGTACCTGGTCGGTTCTGGGGACAGTGTGGATTCGACGAGGGTGTATCGACTCGACCGCGCGACGGCTCTGGAGCTCGGGAACCGAAGGGACGTGTTCGACCCGCCGGTCGACCTCGATCCTGCCGACGAGGTGCTCCACCATCCGTGGGATGCGGGAGACGGGGCAGACATCGCAACAGTCGTGTTTGACCAGGAAGTCGCGTGGATCGCAGAACGAGAACTCGGATCAAGAGCGGCGATTTCACATCGCTCCGACGGATCGATCAAAGCGGAGATCGAGATCGCCGCGCCACCGGCGTTCCTGGGATGGCTCGTCGGATTCGAGGAACATGCAGAGCTCACGGCTCCACCGGAGTTACGCACCCGCTTCATCTCGTATGTGGAGGGTGTCCGATGACGACTTCACCGAGGACGACCGGACGAATCAGTCGCCTACTCGCGATGCTTCCGTGGGTGATCGGGAACCCCGGTTGCTCCGTCGACGAGGTGTGCGAACGGTTCGGCTACACGCAGTCCGACCTCATCAAGGACCTGAACACCGTGTTCGTGTGCGGCCTTCCCGGCTACGGGCCCGGCGACCTGATGGACGCCTCGTTCGATGACGATGAGATCGTCATCGAGATGGCGGACTACTTCTCGCGCCCACTCCGTCTCACAGCACCCGAGGCACTCGGGATCCTCGCGTCGGGGAAGGCAGTGCAATCGGCAGGATCCGGCGGCGACGCCCTCGATCGCGCCATCCTGAAACTCGAAAGGACGCTCTTGCCGGAAGGCACCGAGTCGGTCGTCGTCGACATCCCCGAGCCGCAGCTCGTGGGAGAGTTGCGGATCGCAGTGCTCGAGGGCAGGGTGATGCAGATCGATCACACATCGATCGCGTCCGGAACAGCGAAGATCCGAGACATCGAACCGTGGGCTGTGTTCACGACACTTGGAAACTGGTACGTCTCTGCTTTCTGCCGGAACGCCAACGCGAAACGAGTGTTCCGCATCGATCGCATCCGGACAGCCGCACGGACCGGGGATCGATTCACTCCGAGCCCGACCTCTGGCGATGCCACCATCCGCTACACGCCCGGCGATGACGATGTGCATGTCACCATCCGATTGTCCGGCGAGGCCACGTGGGTGGCCGGCTACTACCCCGTCGACGTGGTCGACGATGGACCGGACGCTATGACCATTCAGATGAGTGTCGGCGATGCTGCAGTTGCGGCTCGTTTGCTGATACGACTGGGCTCGAATGCCGCGGTCCTGGAGGGATCTGAAGCCGCGAACGCGACGGCGGATCTCCGGTCTCGAATTCTTGAGGTCTATTCCCAAGACACCTGAAGTAACTACCCGGAAATAGTCATTTAGTGGCCGTCTCCCGTGCCGATGGAATACTCGACGCTGGCAATGGAGCTACCGATCATGACAACCATCCGAACAACTTGCACCACTTGCGGGGACGTGGAACTCACCACCGCAGATGTCGATCTCGAGCTTTCTTCCGGAGCGCACGATGGACGCTATCGCTTTGACTGTCCGTTCTGTGGAACGACGCAGCGTCGTCCGGCGAGCCAGCGGGTCGTGTCCGTCCTGCTCGCTACCGGCGTGAGCTACGAGATCGTGGCGACCGCGAGTGCGATCACCGAAGAGGAGATCGCAACGTTCGCGAGCGACCTCGACGGCCACGATTGGTTCCAGGAGCTTGCCGCATCAGATTCGTGACCGGGCGGGCATGAGCTGAGGGGTCATTGGTGCCTCCGGGTTACATCCCGGAGGCACTTCAGGTGGAGGGCCAGACTCTGATCCCCAATCAACACGGCAGGTTCTACCATCGCATCCATGGGCAGTCAGCCGTTCTTCGACATCATTGTCTTCCGCCTCCGTCGACCGGCCGTGGATCTCACGCCGGGCGCTGGTCTTGATCGATACGTGGGCGTGAAGACGTGACGGGCTCCCTCGGAGACGTTGCTCAGCGATTCCTCGATGGGGAACCGTTCGAACCCGATGCGTTCCAAGTCGAGGCGATCCGGGTCATCGAGAGCGGCGCTTCGGTCGTCGTCACTGCTCCAACCGGGGCGGGGAAGACTCTGATCGCCGAGGCGGCGGCTGCGATCGCTCTCTCTGCCGGGAAGCGAACGTTCTACACGGCTCCGATCAAGGCCCTCTCGAATCAGAAATATCGCGATCTCGTCGATCGATATGGCGAAGCGGGCGTAGGTCTTCTCACGGGCGACAACACGATCAACGGAGAGGCGCCGGTGGTCGTGATGACCACGGAAGTCCTGCGAAACATGATCTACGCCGATTCGGATGCGCTCGACGGACTCGGTGTCGTCATCCTCGACGAAGTTCACTACCTGCAGGACCGGTACCGGGGATCGGTGTGGGAAGAGGTCATCATCCATCTCCCGTCTGGGGTCCAACTTGTGAATCTCTCAGCGACCATCGCGAATGCGGAGGAGTTCACCGCCTGGATCCGGGCGCGTCGGGGTCGAACCGAGTTGGTCGTCGAAGAGCGTCGCCCTGTGCCTTTGGAGTCGATGTACCTGGTTCGGGATCGTCACCACGGGAATGCCGTCGAGTGGTTCCCGGTGTTCAGTAGGGATGGTTTGCACCCGAACAAGCGGGTCCTGAACCTCCTCCGAAAGGGAAGGGGACGTCACAACAGGTTCACAACACCGAGACGCCTCGAGGTCTCCGAAGCGCTGCTCGGTGCCGGCAAGCTTCCGGCGATCTACTTCATCTTCTCGCGAGCCGGGTGTGACCAGGCGGCACGAACCGTGGCCGCAGCGGGCCTCCGCCTGACCTCAGCGGAAGAGCGAGAGGAGGTCCGCGCCTTCGCCGAGGAAGCGACGGCTCATCTCGATCCGACCGACCTCGGTGTCCTGGGCTACGAATCGTGGGTGACGATGCTGGAGGCGGGCGTTGCCGCACACCATGCCGGGATGGTGCCGGCCTTCAAAGAGGCCGTGGAACAACTCTTCTTCTCTGGACACGTGAAACTCGTGTTCGCTACCGAGACTCTGTCACTCGGCATCAACATGCCTGCGAAAGCTGTCGTGCTCGAGTCGTTCAGCAAATTCAACGGGGAGACGCACGAACTTCTACGCGCAGGCGAGTTCACACAACTCACCGGGCGGGCCGGCCGACGAGGAATGGATGAACAGGGAACGGCAGTGATCCTGTACAGCTCGTACGTGCCGTTCAAGAAGGTAGCCGACGTGGCGGCGATGGGGAGCCACCCGCTCATCTCGTCATTCGAACCCTCGTACAACATGGCGGTCAACCTGGTCGCGAACTACGCGAAGCCACGGGCCGAGGAGCTTCTCCGAGCGTCGTTCGCCCAGTTCAGGGCCCAACAGAGGGTTCAGAGGCTCGAGGATCGGATCGCTGAACGGACCGCAGAAGTGGCACGGTTCCGCAAGGCAGCGGAGTGCGAGCGGGGGGACATCGACGCCTATGTGAACGCGCCCCTCGGATCAGGCGACGGGTCTGACGCGGTGAGGGAGTTCTTCGCCCAACTCGATTCAGGCGACGTGCTCGAACTCCACAACGGCGAACGATGGGTGATCCTTGCACGCGGCTACGGGCGAAACCCCCGATTCCTCCTCCTGTCCGACAACGGTGAACGCCGGAAGACGACGCCGGACGAACTCGGAGCTCTCCCCGAACACCTCGGCAAGCTGAGCCTGGACGAGCCGGTCCGCAGCTCCGACATTGCGTATCTCGAGACAGCCGCACATGCCCTCAAGTCATGGGCCCCCGAGGACCGGGCGCCGTCGACGGAACCCGAGACCGCCGCCGAGGTCACCGTGGCGACGTGCCCGGATCTCGATGAACATCTCCAGTGGTTGAGCCGTTCGTACCGAGCGTCCAAGGATCTGCGAAGACTGAAACGTCGTCGGACGCGATCTGATGACGATGTCGTAGATCGATTCGGTGCCCGCATGGCCGTCCTCTCCGAACTCGGCTACGTGAAGCGATGGGATCTCTCCGAGAAAGGGGAGAGCCTGCGTCGTGTGTACAACGAGCTCGACCTCCTGCTCACAGAGGCGATCGAGTCCGGAGTTCTCGAAGAACTCTCGGGTCCTGAGTTTGCCGCCGTGGTCTCGATGTTCACGTTCGAACCGCGTGCCTCGGATGGTGAACCGGCGATGCTCGTCGGCGCGGTCGCCGAACGCTACGAGCGGATCCTGAAGGTCTGGGAGACGGTCGCGTCAGCGGAGAAGCGCCGCCGTGTCGTCGAGTCGCGCATGCCGGAACCCGGCTTCGCTCCCTATGCGTACGGCTGGGTCTCCGGAGCCGGACTCGATGACCTCTTCGGGGAGGATGGGTTCGCTGCGGGCGACTTCGTACGCAATTCCAGGCAGCTTCTCGACCTGATGCGTCAGATCAGGGACGCCTTCCCGTCCCTCGCTCCTGTGGCAGCGACGGCGATCAAGGTAACTGATCGAGGCATCGTCGCCGTGGGAGGTCGCTCATGAGCGCCTGGTGGGTGATCATCAACCCGGCTGCCGGCAGGGATACCAATCTCACCGAGCGTGTGATGGCCGCTCTCACCGTACGCGGCATCCGCCATGAGATCCGTGTATCTCCTTCGCCGGAAGCCGTGAGCGTGATCGTGGCGGAGGGACGTGACGAGGGATACAGAGCATTCGCGTCGGTCGGTGGTGACGGCACCGCCAATCTGGTCGTCAACGGCCTTCTCGAACATGAGTGGACGTCACCTCCCACGCTCGGCATCCTCCCTGCCGGATCCGGAAGCGACTTCGTCAGGAGCTTCGCGATCCCAGGCCGACTGGAGTCAGCCGCCGACCACCTCATCGACGACAGCCGGTATCCCGTTGATGTCGGACTGTTGAGGGGATCCTTCGGCGATCGCTACTTCCTCAACGCTGTGAATGCGGGACTCGGGGCTCGAACCGTCGTAGAGGCAGCCCGCCTGCCATCTCGTCTGGGATCACGCCGGTACATCGCCGGGTTCTGGTCCGCCCTTGCGAAGACGAGTCCGACCGACGTGCACGTCGAATGTGACGGGACGGAGATCGCCGCCAGCGCTTGGAACGTCGTGATCGCCAATGGCCAGTTCTTCGGTGGCGGGATGAACGTGGCTCCCGGGGCAACAACGGGTGACGGAGAATTCGATGTGCAGGTCTTCGCCGGGCCGCGAAGGGAAGCGCCGCTGGTGATCCGCAAAGTGGTCAAGGGCACTCATCTGGCGCATCGGGGCGTAGAGAGAGTGACCGGTCGGGCTGTGACTGTTCGCATACCCGAGACGTGGCTTGTCGAGGCAGACGGCGAGATTCTGGGCCACGGTTCGTTCACCGTCGAAGTCGTTCAAGACCGCCTGTTCTTCAAGACTTAGAACTGGTTCCGAATATCGCCGGGCCCGTGTATGCTCCCGCGCCGCAGGAGGTTGAAGCCATGTCCACCGACGAAGTCAGCGAAGAAGCTCCCCCCGAGGATTCCTCCGAATTGGATGAGGATCTCGAAGAGGCACCGCCGGTCGAAGACGCCGACGATGCTGACGGCGAAGAGTCGAGTGACGACACGTCCGGTGACGACAAAGATGAGGCTCTCGACGAACTCGAAGCAGAAGAGCTTGAGATGCTCACAGAGGACGAGACCAGTGAAACCCTCGTCGTCGACGAAGCAGCTGAGATGAGAGCGATCCGCCGTGCGGAACTCGCCTTGGACCAGCAAGGCGTCGCGGAGGCCATGGAAGACGAGTTCGTGTGTTCCCGCTGCTTCCTCGTCCTCAAGGCGAGCCAACTCGCCAACCCCCGCAAGAAGATCTGCAAGGACTGCGCGGCCTGACCACCGGGGCACGCTCAAGCGGCTTCTCCGCCATGAGACCTCACTCAAGACGCCGTTGGATTGCTCCGATAGCCTTGGTATGGAGTCACAGCACACACCTCGCTCCGTCGCATCTACTCCGGCCATGACCATCCCCGACGATGTCATCGTGATCGTGCCGACCTACAACGAGGCGGAAAACATAGAGGCCATTGCCGCTGCTGTTCGAACACAGGGATACCGGTTGCTGGTGGTCGACGACGGTTCTCCCGACGGCACCGGCGAGATCGCCGACACTCTCGCGAAGGACGATGAAGGTGTCGCCGTACTCCACCGCGAGACGAAGGCAGGCCTTGGTAAGGCGTACGGGGCCGGATTTGCTCGGGCTCTCGAACTCGACGGACGAGTGCTCTGTGAGATGGACGCCGACTTCTCCCACGATCCCAAAGATCTCCCGCGCCTCATCGCAGCGATCGACGAAGGAGCAGACCTGGCGATCGGCAGCCGCTATGTCTCGGGCGGCGGAGCCGACGATTGGCCATGGCACCGCAGGGCAATCTCCAGTGGAGGAAACCGATATGCCGCCTTCATGCTCGGCATCACGGTGAAGGATGCGACGGCCGGATTCCGGGCGTTTCGCGCGGACGCCATACGACGGCTACACCCGGAGACATGCGACGCCTCCGGCTACGCCTTCCAGGTCGAGATGGCATGGCGTGCCTCGGAAGAAGGTCTGAAGATCACTGAAGTCCCAATTCGATTCAGGGATCGCGAGGCAGGCACTTCCAAGATGTCTCCGAATATCGCGATCGAAGCAATGGCCCTCGTAACCCGATGGGGATGGCAACGCCGCTTCGGCAGCAAGAAGTAGCCCG
>JAMBLK010000061.1 GCA_023336855.1 Actinomycetes bacterium | reverse complement strand
TGCACGTTCTGCGCCACAGGACAGTTCGGTTTCGACCGACATCTCGAAGCCGGCGAGATCGTTGCCCAGGTCGCATACGCCAACGCATTTCTCCGCCAATACCCGATCACTGGTTCCCCGGATCACATCACGAACGTTGTCTACATGGGCATGGGTGAACCACTCGCCAACTACGAACGAGTTCGCGAATCTCTTCGGATGCTGATCGACGTGTCCGGCCTGTCTGCCAGGTCAGTCACCGTTTCGACGGTTGGCGTCGTCCCCGGGATCCGGCGACTCGCCGACGAGCCATGGCCGGTCTACCTCGCCGTCAGTCTCCACGGTGCAGATGACAAGACCCGCTCCCGCCTCGTTCCGCTGAATGATCGGTACCCACTCGAAGCCGTGATCGAGGCCGCCGAGGCGTACTTCGCGTCAAAGGGGAGGCGTCTCTCGATCGAGTGGACGCTCATCGATGGTGCGAACGACAGCGATGATCAGGCGCGCAAGCTCGCAGCGATCGCCAGGCGTCTCCGGGCGCACGTGAACGTGATCGCTCTCAACCCCACTCCCCTCAGCGCCGACCGGCCCTCCGACGACGACCGGCTCCATGGCTTCGTCGAGACCCTGATCGCGAACGGCGCCAACGCCACGCTGCGTGAGACGAGGGGGCAGGAGATCGATGCGGCATGCGGCCAGCTCCGACTGCGCAGCGCCACCGAGTAGCCTGAAAGCCGAACGATTTGGGGGAGACGATGAGACTTGAACCAGGACAGAAGGCGCCGACATTCAGCGGTGTCGATCACAACAACGTCGAAGTGTCCAGCGCGGACTTCGCCGGACGCGATCTCCTGATGTACTTCTACCCGAAGGCGTTCACACCGGGTTGCACAACCGAAGCCTGCGACTTCAGGGACCGCTACCAGACGTTCGCCGCCGCTGGATACGCCATCGTTGGGGTCAGCCCCGACGAACCGGAGAAGCTCGCCCGTTTCCACGATGAGTACAAGCTTCCCTTCTCCCTGATCTCAGATCCGGATCACTCGATTGCCGAGGCGTTCGGCGCATGGGGGATGAAGAAGAACTACGGCCGCGAGTACGAGGGGCTCATCCGCTCTACGATCGCCATCGACGCCGACGGCATCGTCACGGCCGCCTGGTACAACGTCAAGGCGACGGGCCACGCGGAACGGATCGAACGATCGGTGGCCAAATAGTGGGCATCCGCACAGCGGTATTCCCGGTCGGTGGGCTGGGTACGAGGTTCCTCCCGGCGACCAAGGCCGTCCCGAAAGAGATGCTGCCGGTCGTCGACAAACCACTGATCCAATACGCCGTTGAGGAAGCGCGCGATGCCGGAATCGAGAACTTCGTGTTCGTCACCGCACACGGGAAGGCGGCCGTCGAGAACCACTTCGACAGGAACGCTGAACTCGAACGGGCGCTGAGGGAACGCGGACAGGACGATCTCCTCGAGCTTGCCATCGTTGCCGGCACGGTTCCGGGCCGAATGTCATACGTCCGGCAGATGGACGCACTGGGCCTAGGGCACGCCGTGTGGTGCGCCAGGAATCTGATCGCGGACGAGCCGTTCGCCGTACTCCTCGCCGACGAGTTGTTGCGCGGGGATCGCCCGCCACTGGCGGACCTCATCGACGTCCACACCGAGGTGGGCGGCAACGTGATCTCCGTGATCGAAGTACCTCAGGATGCGACCGGTTCGTACGGCATCGTCACCCCGGGCGTGATCAACGGTCGGACGATCGAGGTCAAGGGACTGGTCGAGAAGCCGGATCCTGCGGACGCTCCCTCTCGCTATGCCGCCGTGGGCCGGTACATCCTCGAGCCGGGAATCATGAGCCTGCTCGGTGAAGGCCACCGGGGCGCGGGTGGAGAGATCCAATTGACCGACGCAATGGCACGCCTCATCGGCGGTGCTCCGTTTCACGCCGTCATCCACGACGGTCCTCGCTATGACTGCGGCATGAAGGTGGGATTTCTCGAGGCGAACGTGGCGCTGGCCCTCGAGCGAGACGATCTCGGCGCCGACGTCGCCGCAACCCTCCGCCGCCTCCTCCCCTAGTCCCATACCCAGGGTACGCGGCGTCCTATATGGCGCAGCCAGCCCACGGAACGAAATGGGCCCGCGAACCATGGGCCGGAGACCGCAAATAGGACGTCGCGTACCCTGGGTACGCGGCGTCCTATTTGGCGCTCCCAGCCCGCGGAATGAAAGATTCGCCGGTGACGCTGCACAGACCTGCGAGAATCCATAGAACCCCGATCACCAGGAGAGACCAATGGCCAAACTGACAGAACTCGCTGCCGCCGGACAGAGCGTGTGGCTCGACTTCATCCGTCGCGACATGGTGACCAACGGCGAACTCGAAGCCCTCATCGACGAGGGAGTCACGGGCGTGACGTCGAACCCGTCGATCTTCGAGAGTGCCATCGCCGGCTCAAATCTCTACGACGCTGCCATCGCTGCTGCTGACGGAGACGCACTCTCGGTGTTCGAGGCACTCGCCGTCGAAGACGTGCGCGGTGCAGCGGATGCCCTCCGCGGTGTCTACGACGCCACCGA
>JAMBLK010000060.1 GCA_023336855.1 Actinomycetes bacterium | reverse complement strand
GAACCAGTTCGCCGAGTCACCGAACCAGGCGACCACTTCACCGAGAAACTCGATCATGCCGCCGCCCTCCTCGTCGACCATGGGGTCGCCAGCCGTTCCACGCCGACGAGGGCGAGGTCGACCGCTACCGCCAGCGCCACTGAGACGACGGTTCCGACGATGATCTGCGTCGTTCCCACCGGTGAGTAGAAGAGGTTGAGTCCTCGCAGGATGAAGAACCCGAGACCGCCCTGGCCGATGAGGGCAGTGATCGTGACGAGACCGATCGTTGTGACCGAGGCGATACGTATGCCCGCGATGATCACGGGCAGGGCAAGCGGCAGTTCGACGGTGAAGAAGAGGCCACGGTCGGTGTAGCCCATGCCGCGCGCCGATTCCACCGTTGCGGGGGGCACGCCATCGATACCAGCGACCATGTTCCTGATCAGGATCAACAGCGTGTACGACACAAGACCGATCTCGGCGGTGAGGACAGAGAGGCCGGTAACCGGGACGAGGAAGGCGAACAGGGCGAGGCTCGGGATCGTGTAGAGGATGCCGGTGAACCAGGTGATCGGGGCATAGGTCCATCGGAATCGGAGCGCCACGATTGAGAGGGCGAGGCTGATCACGATGCCGACGCCTACGGCGATGGCGGTGAGCAGGAGGTGCTGGGCGGTGCGATCCCAGATGTCGTCGAGGTGATTGAAGACCCACTCCCACGAGAAGAACCCGCCGGCGGCCTGTACGAAGACGATCACCGAAGGATCTCTCGACTGACGGCCTCGGCGGTGACCATGCCGACGAGTTCGGGACCGTCGAACACTGCGGCGACCGATGTGTGAGATGACACGATCGCGTCGAGTGCTTCCTTGAGCGTGGATTCCCTTGTGAGTCGTGTCTGGAATGGTTCGGCGTCGACCGTGGCCGGACCGTCGCTCGGCACGTCGGCGATCCGAATCCAGCCGTCCACGTTTCCCTGGTCCCGAATGGCGATCCAGTCTGTGCCGTACTTGCGAGCGACCGCCGTTGCTTCGGTATGGGTCGCCGAGCGATCAACCACGGGACCGGTCTCGATGTCGAGCGCGGAGATCGGGATCAGCGAGAGGCGCTTGATTCCACGGTCGGTGCCGAGGAAGTCTGCGACGAACGCGTTCGCCGGATCGCGCAGGATGTCGGAGGGGGATCCGTACTGCTCCAGATGACCGCCCTCGCTCAGGATGGCGACGCGATCTCCCAATTTGATGGCCTCGTCGATGTCGTGGGTCACCAGGGCGATCGTCTTGCGGAGCCGCTTCTGAAGCCCGAGGAGTTCGTCTTGCAGATGGGCCCGTACGATCGGGTCGACGGCGCCGAACGGCTCGTCCATGAGGAGAACCGGAGGATCGGCCGCCAGCGCACGGGCCACGCCGACACGCTGGCGTTGACCGCCTGAGAGCTCAGCCGGGTATCGGTCGAGCATGTCGGGATCGAGAGCAACGAGTTCGGCGAGCTCGTCGACTCGCTCGGCGATCCGTGCTTTGTCCCACTTGAGGAGCCCAGGAACGGTGGCCATGTTCTGGCGGATGGTTCGGTGTGGGAAGAGGCCGATCTGTTGGATGACGTAGCCGATGCCACGTCTGAGCTTATGCACGGGCACGGAGTCGGCGGAACGACCGTCGATTTGGATCGCGCCGGAGGTCGGTTCGATGAGTCGGTTGATCATCTTGAGTGTCGTTGTCTTCCCACATCCGGACGGTCCGACGAACACGGCGATCTCTCCGCGTTCGATGTGAAGACTGAGCCGATCCACAGCCGGCGCCGCCGTGCCGGGGAAGACCTTCGTCAGATCCTGTAGGTCGATCATTGGCTGCGAGGGATTGCAGATACGGCTTGCACGGCTTCTTCGATCGTGTCGACCACCGTCACCAGCGTTCCGTCGGTCTCGAGTTCTTCGGTAAGGAGAGGGATGAGGCGTTGCCACTGTTGTCCGACGGCAACAACGGGTTTCGGCGTCGCGTTGGCGAAGCGTGCCACGTAGGCGAGGTTCCATGCGACGAGAAGTTCTGTCGCCGTTCCGAGAGAGCCGGGGAGCGCGATGGAGGCGACCGAGAGGTCAACCATCTCGTGAATTCTCTCGAGGAGGGACGCCGTCCTCGTCTCCTCTGTGAGGTGAACGTTTCCTCCGGAGCGACCGGGGAAGACATCGGGGACTGTGATCCCTATGACGTGCCCTCCTGCCTCGGCGGCGCCAAGGGAGACTGCCTCCATCAATCCGGCGTAGCCACCGGTTGCGACGGCGAATCCGGCTTCCGCGAGGAGTCGCCCGCAGCGGACCCCATCGTCGTAGACGGGGTCACCCGCGACGGGAGAGGATGCGCCAAACACGGCAACGACGTTCATGCGGCGAGGGTAGCGGGAGGCTGTGCCGCGAGTCGCAGGGTAAGGAGCCCTCTCCATTCTGTGGGCTCGCTGCGCCAAATAGGACGCCGCGTACCCAGGGTTGCAGACGTCCTATTCGCGGTCTCCGGCCCACGGTTCGGCGGACCGTTTTGTTCTGTGGGCTCGCTGCGCCAAATAGGACGCCGCGTACCCTGGGTACGCGACGTAGGGTCGGGGGTCATGGACGCACCGATCGCACTACGCCGACCCTCCGAACGCCGACTCCACGGGGAGACGGTCGTCGATGACTACTTTTGGATGAAAGATCGGGATGACCCCGAGGTGATCGCCTATCTCGAGGCGGAGAACGCCTACACCGAAGCGATGACCGATCATCTCGCGTCTCTTCGGGAGCGGATCTTCAATGAGATCAAAGACCGAACCCAGGAGACCGACCTTGCGGTTCCGGCGAAGCGGGGTGACTACTGGTACTCGACTCGTACTGAGGAGGGGCGTCCGTATCGAATCTGGGTTCGGATGGAGGGAGGGCCGGACGGCACCGAGACCGTGCTGCTCGACGAGAACACCTCGGCAGAGGGACACGACTACTTCAGGTTGGCGAACTTCTCGGTGAGTCCCGACGCCGCCATCATCGGTTACAGCGTGGACACGGACGGTGGAGAGCGGTACACGACCCGCTTCCGGGACGCCGACACGGGGCGGGAGTTCGACGACGAGATTCCGAGTACGTACTACGGAGCAGCGTGGGCATCCGACTCGCTTCACTACTTCTACACCGTGATCGACGAGGCCATGCGTCCATGGCAGGTCTGGCGGCACCGTCTCGGAAGCGAGGCGTCGAGCGATGCCCTCGTATTCCAGGAGGACGACGACCGCTACTACCTGTCCGTCCAGCGGTCTCGCAGCGGGGCCTTCATCTTCATCGTGACGGAGTCCGCCATCACGAGTGACGCTCGCTACGTGCCGGCGGATGATCCGGAGACGGAACCGGTCGCCGTTTTGCCACGGATCGAGGGTGTCGAGTACGCCGTCGACCATCGCGGTGACGAGTTCTGGATCGTTACGAACGACGGGGCGCTCGACGGGCGGCTTCTCCGTGTGCCCGTCACAGGGGGTGATGAGATCGAAGTCGCTGCACACGCACCGGGTTCAAAACTCGAGTATCCCGACTGCTTCGCCGGTCACGTCATCGTGTGGGGACGCCACGAGGGCTTGCCCGCCGCCCTGATCGTCGACCCGGTCGGTGGAACTGTGTCGTACCTCACGATCGACGAATCCGTCTACGAACTCGGGCCGGGTGCCAACTACGAGTTCGAGACCAACCTGCTGCGCTACGGCTTCGAGTCCCCCGTGACACCATCATCGGTATTCGACCATGATGTCGCGTCGGGGCAGCGGACGCTCCTGAAGCAGCGGGAGGTCCTCGGCGGCTATACCTCCGGCGACTACGTGACTCAACGGGAGTGGGCTCGTGCCCGCGACGGCGCCCTCATTCCGGTCTCGGTCGTGTATCGGGGCGATACGCCGATCGACGGGACGGCACCCCTCGTTGTCTACGCGTACGGGGCATACGAGATTTCGATGCCGACGCGGTTCTCCATCCCCCGGCTGAGCCTGCTCGACCGTGGCGTCGTCTACGCGATTGCTCACGTGCGCGGCGGCGGGGAGATGGGCAAGTCGTGGTATCAGCAGGGCAAACTCGCCGACAAGATGAACACGTTCACCGACTTGATCGACGCAACCCGACATCTCACCGATGAGGGCTACGGAGACTCCGGAAGAGTCGCCGTGCGCGGAGGGAGCGCAGGTGGTCTCACGGTCGGAGCAGCAGTGAATCTCGATCCAAGCTGTTTCAGGGCTGTCGTTGCCGAAGTTCCGTTCGTTGACGTTGTGAACACGATGCTCGACGAGTCGTTGCCGCTCACGGTCGTTGAATGGGATGAATGGGGGAACCCGAACATCGCGGAGGAGTACGGGTGGCTGCGGGCGTACACACCGTACGAGAACCTCAAGGCAGCCGAGTATCCGTCCATGTTGATCACCGCCGGGTTGAACGACCCGAGGGTGCAGTACTGGGAGCCTGCGAAGTGGACCGCCGAGCTCCGTACCACGGCAGACGTCGATCACCCCATCCTGTTGAAGACCGAGATGGGTGCCGGCCACTTCGCCCGATCCGGCCGCTATGACGTGTGGCGCGACGAGGCGTTTGTTCTCGCGTTTGTGTTGGATGAGCTTGGAGTAGTAGATCAGTAGAGCAGTAGCGAGTAGGTCAGTGCTGACTCTCTGATCTACTGATCTACTGATCTACTGCCCTGCCCCGGGCAGTCAAATGTCACATCCGCTTCGGTCGCATCCGACGGTTCGACGCCTTCGACCACAACGAAGCTGCCTTCCCCCTGAGCGCAATCCCCGTCATCGCGCTTCCACGCTTTCAGGAGGATGACGGGGTCGATACCTTCTGCTCCCGGGAGGTCGGTGATGCCGGATTCACGGACTTCCTGGTCCACGAGTTCGAAGATGTCCGGGGTGTGGAGGGAGTCCTTCTCACGTTGGAGGTCGGCGATCGCTTCCTTCTTCCGCTGGCTCCCAGAGCGCGAGATCATGATCATGCCGCCGATGACCACGATCATGATGATGATGATGAGGGGAACGTTCATCCTTCTTCCTCCGCGACGTGTGCTGTGGTGTTGACCTTGACGATCTCGAGGGGTTGGGTCTCGGACGCATTCTCAATCTTGTGGGCTTGGCCGGGTGGGATGATCACCGACTCGCCCGTGGAAATTGTACGAGTCACCTCATCGAGGTGCACCCGCGCCTCTCCTTGAAGCACGACCCAGTGTTCTGTGCGACTCTCATGAACGTGGTCCGGCATCGTTGCACCGGGTTCGATTCGCAGGCGAAGGATCCGGTAGTCGGTTCCCGAGTCGAGTGCCGCGAACCTACCCCACGATCGAATCTCGGATCCATCGGTGTGGACTTCGGACCTGCCTTGAGCCTTGAGGCGATCGACGATCGCTTTCACGTCCTGGGAGCGATCGCGACGGCTCACGAGTGTGGCATCCGGCGTGTCGACGATCACCACGTTGTCGAGACCGATCGCCGCGATGAGACGCCCACTGCTTCTCACGTAGCTGTTCTGTACGTCGATGGTTTCGACATCTCCGATGATTACGTTCCCCTCGTCATCGTGCCTACCGAGTTCCCACAACGCTGTCCAGGAACCGACATCACTCCATCCCGTGTGGATCGGCACCACGGCCGCCGACGTTGTGTGCTCCATCACGGCGTAGTCGATCGAGATCGAAGGTGACGCAGCGAACGCTGCCTTGTCGAGGCGTAGTGCTGGGCCATCCTGCTCGGCGTCGGCGAGCGCCGCTCGAGCGGCACCGAGCACGTCGGGTGCGTGGGTTTCGAGTTCGGTGAGGAACTGCGTAGCCCGGAACATGAAGATGCCGCTGTTCCATAGATAGCGACCGCTCGAGATGTACTCCTCAGCGGTGGCTGCATCCGGTTTCTCGCGAAAGTCTTCGACGGTGTGCACACCCTCAGAGAGTCGATCGCCGAATCGGATGTAACCGTATCCGGTCTCGGGACCCGTCGGGTCGATTCCGAACGTCACGAGGTATCCGTGTTCGGCGAATCCGGCGGCGAGATCCACCGCGTCGCTGAACGCCTGCTCGTTCCTGATCACGTGATCGGCGGGCATCACGAACAGGATCGGATCACCGCCGTCCGCTGTGAGATGAAGGGCGGCCGCGGCGGTCGCCGGCGCTGTGTTCCTGCCGATCGGTTCGAGGATGAGACGGGCGTCTGGATATCCCGACTTCGCAAGCTCCCGCTCGATGCCAACGCGCTGATCCTCGTTGCATACGATCAGCGGCTCCTGGGCAGCTTGTACCGCGTCGGTGCGCTGGATGGTCATCAAGAGCATGGTCCGCTCTTCGACGAGGGGGAGTAGCTGTTTTGGTTGTCGGCTCCGCGACGCGGGCCACAGGCGGCTACCGGCGCCTCCGGAGAGAATGACGGGGACGATGGGTCGATCGGTCATGGTGTAAATGTATCGGTTCCGTCGAACAGCGCCAACCCAATGGGCCTATTCGCGGGCCCGCCAGTCGCCGCTCGGCTCGTCGATGGGTTCCATCAGATGCCCCACGTCGACGCGAGCAGCCCCGGTGCCGAAGAACGTCAACTTGTCGCCCGGCTCGATGCGTGTGTTCCCGTGGGGGATCAACACGCTCGTATCGCGGCGGATCGAGACGAGGATTGCTCCGTCGGGCCACGGGACGTCCTTGACGCTCTGGGTCGCGATGGGGGAGGCCCTCACGATGGAGGCCTCGAAGAACGATGCGTCCGGTTGGGATCTGAGACGTACACGCTCTCGATACAACTCCCGGCCGGTTGCGGTCCCCAGGGCGTGGTGATAGGCGCGAACGACGGACTCCCGTCGGAACATGCCGACGACTCGCGTCGGGTTGGCGTTATCGACGACGGGGAGTCGGCCGAGTCCGAACGATGCCATCCGTGCGAGCGCCGCGGATACCGGCACCTGCGGCGTCACAGTGATCGGATTGCGTGTCATGACATCGGCGACGGTGAGGTCTTGAGCATCGTCGAGGTTTTCGACGTCGCCGAGACTGACAACGCCGATCAGTTGATCATCCTCAATGACCGGGAGGCCGTGATGGTGGTGGCGGTCGAATGACTCGAGAACCTCGTCGACGGTCATCGCCAGGGTCGCGGCTTCATCAACTTCGGCCATGACATCGGAGACGTTGACGGTATCGAGGAGGTCGATGTCCTGCATCGTGGGTAAGTGGATGCCGGCGCGGGTTAGTGCGATCGTGTAGGCAGAGTCTGTGTGGAGTCGTTCCCCGAGGTACGTAGCAAGTGCGGCGCCGAGCATCAACGGAAGAACGAGTTCATAGTCGCCTGTGATCTCGAACACGATGATGACCGACGTGAGTGGAGCCCTGGCGACCGCAGCGAATGTCGCCGCCATTCCGACCACGGCGAATGCTCCCGGATCGATCTCGGAGAGCGACCAGATCGGATCGACGAGCGTGGCGAACCCTGCTCCGATCGAACCGCCGATGAAGAGTGCCGCCATGAATGTGCCGACGGATCCCCCGCCCGCCCGGGTGAGTGACGTCGCGACGATCTTGAGAACGGCCAGGCCGAACAACGACCACCACACAAGATGAGTGTCGGACGTGGCGGAGAGCAAGCCTGAGAGAAAGACCTGCCCGGTTCCCAGGACCTTCGGATCAGCAAGACCGAGAGCCGCAACAGCGAGACCCGCGCCGACCGGAATGAGCCACCCCGGGAGATTGCGCGGCAACCGGTACCCACTCGAAATATCCAGGATCCGCAGGAAGAGCACACCGAAGAGAACGGCGACGAGTACCAGTCCGACGTACAGGACGAGTTGGCGCGGATCGCTGAGTTCGTGAGTTGGCGACGTGAGAAGCTGTTCCTCGCCGACGAGAAGATGAGTCGTCACCGCTGCGATCACCGACGTGATGACGATCGCATTGAGATGGCGGACGGAGAAGGAGCGGAGGATCACCTCCATCGCGAACAGCATCCCGGCGATCGGTGCGTTGAACGAGGCGCCGATGCCCGCGCCTGCACCGGCGGCAACAAGGCTCCTGACGTGGTCCTGACCGAATCCTGTGTACCGGGAGAACGACGAACCGATGGCGGCACCGATGAGTGCGATAGGTCCCTCTCGCCCTCCCGAACCACCCGCTCCCAGCGTTGCTGCGGTAGCGAGGATCTTCGCGGGAATCAGCCTCGTGGGGAGATACCCGCCGTGGAGGCCTACTCCCACCATCGCTTCGGTCACGCCGCCGCTGGCGACACCCGGTCCGAACTTGCGGTCGAGACCCCAGGAAATGACGAACGCCATCGGAATCGCAAGGAGGAGGAACCACTTCCCCCACCCGAGGGCACTGTCGAGAGCGCCGAATGCGTCGTGTGCAAATTCGATCGCCCAAACCAGGACGGCGCCGCCGAGTCCGACGAGAACACCGAGGATCACCGCGGCCAAGAGGAACGCCGTCGTGCCGCGCCGGGCGAGCAGGTCGGAGAGCCATCTCCTGAAGTGGGACATGGCGTGAACGGTAACCGATGCCGGTTCGGTTGCCGTGAAGCGCGAACCGGCCGAATGGCCCTTCGTGAGATCGCTCACAACGAATATGCTGCCGAACTATGTGACGCTCAACAGGCGCGTCGATTCAGGAGGAACTGATGACTCACCGGCCACTCATTGATCATGAGACGGGTGAACGCTATCTGCCGGTCAAGAAACGTGGGGAGGCTCTGCTCCACGATGCCTTCCTGAACAAAGGTGCTGCATTCTCGCGGGACGAACGCAGAGCCTTCGGTTTGCGAGGCCTCCTCCCGGATCACATCCCCTCGATCGATGAACAACTCATGCGGGTGCGTTCCCAGATGGATGCGAAAGCGACGGACCTCGACAGGAACATCTACCTGAGCAGCCTCATGGATCGCAACGAGGTGTTGTTCTATCGGTTCATCATGGACAACCTCGAGGAGACCGTTCCGATCATCTACACGCCGACCGTTGCCTCGACGTGCAAGCACTGGAGTCGGCTCTACCGGGCTGCAACCGGCATCTACATCACGCCACGCGACCGGGGACGCATCGCGGACGTGCTTCTAGCCAGCACGGCGGAGCAACCACCCGTGATCGTGGTCACCGACAACGAGCGCATCCTCGGCATCGGGGATCAGGGCGCAGGCGGTCTCGGTATCCCGATCGGAAAACTGGCGCTGTACACGGCTGCAGCAGGAATCAGCCCGGCCCGCTGTATCCCCATCTCGATCGACGTCGGCACGAACAACGCCGAACTCCTCGAGGATCCCCTCTACCTCGGGTATCGCGAGACACGACTGCGTGGCGAGGCGTACGACGAGTTGATCAGAGAGTTCGTGTACGCCGTGAAGGAGGTCTTCCCCGACGCGCTTCTCCAGTGGGAGGACTTCGCCAACATCACGTCATTCCACAACCTCGAGATGTACCGACGCTTCCTTCCCTCGTTTAACGACGACATCCAGGGAACGGCCGCGATGGTCGTCAGCGGACTCATCGCAGCGACTCGACGGATGGGAGGCTCCCTCGCCGATCATCGGGTCGTGATCGCCGGCGCCGGTTCGGCCGGATATGGAATCCGCGAGCAGATCGCTCACGCGATGACAGACGCGGGACTCGACCTCGACGAGGCCAGGCATCGCCAATACGTGCTCGATAGTCGGGGACTCGTCGTCGACGATCGTCGAAACCTGACCGAGGTGAAGCGACGACTCGCTACGCCGGTCGGCGAGATCGCGGACTGGGACACCGAAGCCGGTCTTCCGTCGCTCGCCGAGGTGATCCGATACGTCAAGCCCACCGTTCTCATCGGAGTATCCGGGACCGCCGGACTGTTCGACGAGGAGTGCATCAGTGAGATGGCGGCCCACACGGATGAGCCGATCATCCTGCCGTTGTCGAACCCGACCGCCAATACCGAAGTCACACCGAAGGCGGCTCTCGCCTGGACCGAGGGACGCGCCATCGTCGCGACCGGCAGTCCGTTCGCACCCGTCGAGTACGAGGGAGTCACGCACCGGGTCGGGCAAGCCAACAACGTCTTCATCTTCCCGGGCATGGGACTTGGTGTGGTGACGGTGAGAGCCAAGGAGGTCACCGACCGGATGTTCCTGGCGGCCGCCTACGCCCTCGCCGATCAGACCGGGGAAGAACTGGTTGCCCAGGGTCAGCTGTATCCGAACATTCAGGACGTTCGGGCGGTGTCGCGCGCTGTCGCCATCGCTGTCGCGAAGGAAGCGATCGAAGAGGGAATGGCTGAACCCCTCGATGACCTCGAGGAGGCGATCGACGCTGAGATGTGGAACCCCGTGTACCTGCCCTACCGCTCGGCTGGAGACTGATCCAAGGGACTTTCAGGAAACTGTGAGGGTGCGGTCGCTCGTCGCGAGCGTGAGCAGGAAGATGGTCTCGCCTCCGTCGTGGGCGTAGACGAGGTCTCCTCCCATGTGACGTGCGAGGCGACGGGACACCGTGAGGCCGAGACCGACCGATGCCGTCACTCCGGTGCGTTGTTCGGCTCGTGTGTACGGCTCGAAGATCTCGGATCTTCCCGATGGGGATAGAGCCTCGCCGTTGTCTCGGACCTCGAGGAATCCACGCGTGCCCTCGGCTCCAATGACGATACAGATCGCCGGACCGCCGTAGCGCTGTGCATTGGTGATCAGGTTGCGGATGATCTGCCGTACGCGCTGGGGATCCGCCACGACCACAGGTGAGTCATTCATCTCGACCGTGATAGATGGGTCGATCGCTTGTGCGACCTTGATGGCCTCGGCTCCGAGATCGACGGGTTGGTTGTTGATGATGAGATTGCCTGCATCGGAGCGGGCAACGATGAGGAGATCCTCGACGATGCGCGAGACCTCGAGGCCCTGGTCTGCGACAAGTCCGAGAAGCTCCTGCCGTTCCTCGTTGTCTATGGAACCGTTCGAGTCGCGCAACTCCTCTGCGATCCCGACGACGGCGGTGAGAGGTGTTCGTAGCTCGTGCGAGATCGTTGCGACGAACTGGTCTTTGGAGCGGATGAGGTCTTGGAGTCTGCGTTCGGCTTGCCTCTGCCGGGTGACGTCGACCATCGCGACCGTGACGTTGGAGAGGTCGAGCACGCCGCCGACCCGCGGAGCGCTCCAGACGATGAGGGCCTCAATGGGATGCCCGGTGAATGTGAGTCCACCCTTGAGTTCGGTGGTCACTTTCTCAGCGTCGTTCGCTATCCCCACGAACTGTGCGATGAAGGATTCGAGAGCTCCACGTGAAAACGTGTCCATGCTGAAGCTGCCGAGGAGGAGATCCCGATCCGGGGCTTCGGTCAGGAGAACGGTGGCTTCGTTGACGTCGGTGATCTGAACGAGCGCCGCCAGACGCCGGACTTCTTCAGGATTCGACGTGAGGTACTCCTCGATGTCAGTGATGCCCCCGTCGGCGAGAGCCTTGAGTTCAACGCCGACGCCCGAGAAGTCCTCGCTCCACAACGAGACCGGCGCATGTTGGAAGAGGCTGTGATGCCGTTCTTCTCGCCGCTCGAACTCCCTTCTGATCCATGACAGGAGAACTGCTCCGAATACCACCGACCCGGCAGCGATCGTCGCTTGCAGGTATTGGGTCTCACCCTCGAACAGGGAGAGGCGGGAGAAGAACACGCCGACGGCGAACACGCCGACATACGGAACGACGAAGCGTCTCGAGACGAAGAACGCTCCAGTGATTCCGATGATCGTGAGAGGGACGATCGCAGCATGTGCGATGTCCTCGATGCCAAGGAGTCGATCTTCGATGAGGATGACCACGGAGGTGATGATGAGCAGTGTGAGGATGCGTTCATAGGCCAATCGAAGGAATGCGATGCCAACGATCGAGACGAAGCCGGGTCCGACTGCGCCCACGATCAGCGCTGGCTCTCCCGTGAGCCAGCCGATGACGACATAGGCAACGGCAGCCATGCCGGAAAGCAAGGCCACAAGACCGATCAGAGATTTCTCGATGTTCGTCGGCAGGCGAGGGGCCGCTGTCTGCATCAGAACCTATCGGCGCGTCCGTGCGATAAGTGAAGGGAAGAGCCGTTTCCCGACGCAGGAAAGTCAGCTGCCGCGCTCTACGACGTGCAAATCGGGATGCGAACCCTCGCTGACGGTCGCATACGACCCGTTAGCGAGAAAGGCGATCGACTCGCCCTGGACCTCATCGGGCGATGGCGCGGTGCACGGCTCGGCGGCCAGCGCATCGGCGATCTGTGTCCCCGGCGGTCGATGCCACATCCACACGGTCTTGTATCCGCGAAACGCGATCGTGGAACCGTCCCATGACATATCCGCGCCGCTGACTTCCGCTCCAAGATCGAGGACTATGACCAATTCCAGGGTCTCGATCTCCGATCCGTCTCCGGTCGCGTCACCCCGGTAGACACGAGCCTCGTCACGGTCCTTTGTGATGAAGAAAATGGATCCATCGCCGACGAACAGCGCCTCCGCGTTGTAGACACCGTCCGGATACCGGAATTCCAGTGGGACGGCGCCTTCGATGGATCCATCGATGGAACCGGGATCGGGTTCCGGGACCCGATAGACCGTGACCCGGCCACTGCGGATCGAGAAGTTGTCGCCGATGTCACCGAAGAAGAGCATCGATTGAGCCGGATCGGATCCGGGGCCGGCTGCCATGTCTTCCCAGTCGAAGGCGAGGGCGCCGGCGATGTCGAATCCGCCGAGGTCGGCACCGTCGGAACCGACGGCGTAGACCCGTGCACCATCGCCTGAATCGTTGTGGACCCAGAGCACGCCGGGGCTGGTGCGACTCGCCGCCATGCCGGAAGCCTCGACGAGATCAACAGATGCGACCGTGCCGACCACGTTGACTGTCTCGTACGGATCGCATGCCGTGGTTCCCGGGGCGAGGGTCACCCCCGGTGTCGTCGTAGTGGACTCGAGCACTGTTGTGGATGCGGTCGGTTCCGGGTCTGTGGCGACCGGAGCACTCGTTGTGGAATCCGGTACCGCCCCAGACGTCGAAGGAGCAGCCTCGACTGTCGGTTCGTCGCGAGCCGCGACCAAGGCCATCGAGACCACGACCGCGGCGGCGGCGATGATGATGAGGATGAGCAGCGAACGACGGTCCATGTGTGGAGGGTACGGCGGTCCCCTCGATGCCGATCAATCGGCAAGCATCCGCAGAGCGATCGCCTCGCCGACCGTTCCCTGCTCGAGGTCGCGGAGGCTCAGGCTCTCGTTCGGGCCGTGGATGCGGCTGCTCGGGTCCATGACGCCGGTCAGCAGAATGGATGCATCCGGGTAGGCCTCCTCGAAGGCGGCGACGAACGGGATCGAGCCACCGACACCGATCTCGACTGTTTCGTTGCCGTATGCGATGCGGAACGCCTCTTTGAACACCGTGGACGCCTGGTTGGTCGTATCGAGATCGAATGCTTCTCCGAGCGCTCCGGGTGTGATGGTGATCTCTGCGCCCCACGGAACAGCGTCTTCGAGGTGCGTGACGAGTGCTTCGAGCGCTACCTGTGGATCCTGTCCGGGAGAGATCCGCATCGAGACCTTTGCCCGGGCAACCGGCACGAGTTGATTGATGGCGTGGCTGATCGGCGGGGCATCGACGGCGAGTACGGCGATCGCCGCTTTCCTCCAGAGTCGGGTCGTGAGCCCCCCGTCACCGAGAAGGTCGAGGCCCTCGACCGTTCCGGCCTGCTCTCGAAGCTCTTCCTCAGTGAGATCGAGATCATCGCTTTCGCCCGTTACGAGACCGGGGATCGCAACGTTGCCCTCGTCGTCGTGAAGTGAGGCGATAACACGTGACATGGCCGTAATCGCATCCGGGATAGCGCCTCCGAACATGCCGGAGTGGATCGCATGGTTCAGGGTTCGCACTTCGATTGTGCAGTCAACGAGTCCGCGCAGCGAGGTCGTGAGCGCCGGTGTTCCTTCACGCCAGTTGCCAGCATCGCCGATCACGATCACGTCGGATTCGAGGAGATCCTTGTGCCGTTCGAGGAACGCTCCCAGGTTCGCCGACCCGATCTCCTCCTCTCCTTCCATGAAGATCTTCACGCCGACGGGAACGTCGCCTCCGAAGGCGCGCACTGCGCCGAGATGCATGACGACACCACACTTGTCATCCGCGGTTCCCCTACCGAGCAGTCGTCCGTCTCTCTCGATGGGTTCGAACGGCGTCGACTCCCACTCTTCGTCCGGCCCGGGCGGTTGTACGTCGTGGTGGGCGTAGAGCAAGACCGTCGGAGCACCTTCCGGTGCGGGGATCTCACCGTAGATTGCCGGATGGGCCCCATCGATCTCGAGGAGGCGAACTCCGGAGAACCCGGACGCTTCAAGGAAGGATGCGATCTTCTCCGCCGACCGTCGGACCTGCCCGGGATCGAACCCGGGAGCGGAGATAGATGGGATTCGGACGAGCTCCTCGAGTTCGGCGCGAATCCGTGGGAAGTCGTTGTGAACGGCGGTGATGAGATCGGAGTGCATTCGCACAGTATCGAGTACTGGGCACTGAGTGCCAAATGTCGGCCGCCAGCTACCAGAAGTACCGGCTGCCAGCTGCCAGCCACCAGCCACCAGCAGGAGAAGACGCACACTCCTCGCCGACCACCGACAAGAGGGTCCTTTGGGCCGAAGGTATCGGGCAGTACGGTTCCTCCCGCTGGCTGGAGCGGGCTGACCATCTGGAGGTGACTAGATGGAGACCGAACTAGACGTGATCCTACGAAGACTCGCTGAGGTTCCCGTGGTGAAGGGGAACGTTCGCACAGCGAAGACCGGACCCGTGGATGAGCCGGGCATCTCCTGGTACCAGCGAAGGTCGGCGCATCTGCGTGATCGGGACTGCTCCGTAGTGCTCGTCGGCCCGGACGGAGTTGGTGTCGATCTGACCGGAGACTGACCGCTCTCTTCACGTACACTTCCCGCCATGGACGTACAGCGACAGGAGCGGAGATTCCTTCGCGACGAGGTGGGGGAGATCATCGATCTGGCCGCGCGCCTCGATGATCTGGTCGAGGATTCGGCCGATCAAGGGCTTACGTTCGAGCAACTCGCTCACGTCGCAGACGAAGTCGGCATCTCCCGTCAAGCCGTTGAACAAGCCGTTTCCCAGGAGCGGAAGCGTCGCTCCACGGATGAGAGAGATGCTCGCAAACGAGTTCGTAGGAGAATGCGATTCTTTCGCCATGCGATGGTATACGCGCTCGTTGTCTCGGCGCTACTCCTGATCGACGTGTTGAACGGCGGCGGTTGGTGGTTCTTCTACGTAGCGGCCATTTGGGGCGCCGTGCTCGCAATCCAAGCGATGAGGTTCCTAACGCGAAGGAAGGGTCCTTTGGAACGGGCAATGCTCGATCGGGAAACTTGATCAGACGATTCGCGACCCGTCGGCGGAGAAGATCGCCCCATCTGAGGCTGAGAGTTGAGCCGGGGTCGCGATCGGGATCCGGATGACGGTGTTGTTCCATCCGAGCGTACGCGCCGAACTCATGGTCCCTCCCTGGCTCGCGACGAGTGCTGGAACGATGCTGCGAGACAGGGTGTCTCCGGTGCCGAGGAGATCGCCTGCCGTGCTGTCCTGCACGTGACCTCTCTGTCGATCGTCGGTGATCGAGAGGATCCCGAGCCCGTTGCGCTCATCGACGTCGATCCTCGCAATGCCCGCTCCGCCTTTTGCCGCCGTGTGGAGAACGTTGAGTAGCATCAGCCGGATCGCAGCCGGATCACACCAGACGGTCGCTGCTCGGGAGTCGACGGTGATCTCGAGTGGTGTTCGGCCGATCGACTCGACGATGCGTGCGACGCGGCGGTCGAGTTCGACGGCCACCAGTCTCGGGCGGTAGGT
>JAMBLK010000059.1 GCA_023336855.1 Actinomycetes bacterium | reverse complement strand
CCGCGGACATACGTGCATGGCGCTTCTCCCTCGTCTCGTAGACCGAGGATCTGCCGGATATCGTCAAGCCCCACACCGAGAGACCGCGCAAGGGTCACGAACCGCAAGCGATCAATATCGGCAGCCCCGTAGTCCCTGTACCCCGAACTGGTGCGACCGGGCTCTGGCAGCACCCCCACCGATTCGTAGTATCGGATCGTCGGCGGATCCACGCCGACTGCGGCCCCCGCCTCTCCGATCCGCATCAGAACGCCACCGGGTGACCTGAATCACACATCACGCTTTTGACCGTTGATGAATGGTCGTTCGTCATTGTCAGCTCCTTCGTCGACCGCCGTATGGCCGATGTCCACATACCGAACGTACACCTTAAAGCCACTTCAAGGTCAAGAAAATTCCAGAGATTCCTGAATGCAGCATCCGCTCTCCTGTCGAGGGCGCGAGGAGGCATCAGGAACCTCTGACAGCCGACCAACGTTCTTGTCTCGGTGAGCCGCTGCTTCGACCAGACCGAACACGCACCGCCACATCGCATCAATACAGGACATCCATGACCACCGGACCCACATCCCCCATCCTCTCATCCAACGATCGCAACGATGCGGAAGCGGAACGCCGGGTGAACCCACGATGGATACTGGTCGCGACGGTTGCAGCGGTACTGGCCGTCGACCAGCTCAGCAAGGAAATCGCGCTTCATGGGCTGCTGAGCGGGCCCACCACGATCGGCGGGATAGATTTGAAGCTCGTCGCGAACAGGGGCATCCTCTTCGGATTTCCCGCCCCCGTAGCAGTGGTTGTGCTGGCGACGATCGCGGTGGTGGTCGTGGCTGTACGGTCGAGTCGTGGGGCTGGCCTCCTTCCAGTTGTTGCGTATGGACTGCTCGTGGGCGGTGCGCTGGGCAACCTCATGGACCGATTCCAGGATCGCCACTTCTTCCCGCCGGGAGCTGTTGTCGATTGGATCGTCGCTGGACGATTCACCTTCAATCTTGCGGATGTCTTTCTCGTCGCGGCAATGGCGATGCTACTTGTGCTGCCAATGAGGAGGAGCCCTGCGGGGGCCAAAGCCGAAACGAGCACACTCCTTCGCACGCAAGAGTGAGTTTCGTGCATGCCGCGAGCTTCCTGTGCCGGGAACCCTCAGTGCGCGCCAGTCATCCTTGCTCGCGATTGACGGTGTAGCCCATGTCCTCAATGGCTTTCCTCAGATCGTCCGAGGAAGTACCGCCAGGGTCGTAGTCAACGATGACCGTCCTGCCCAGGTGATCGGCATCTACTGCTTCGACTCCTTCGAGTGAGGTGAGGGCGAACTGGACGTTGTTCTCGCATCCGGTACAGCTCATCCCCTCCACAGGGATCGTGATTTGTGTCGTCATGCATGTTTCCTTTCGCTGAAGGTTCTCACTGATTCTTCAAGAGCTTTTCGGGTTGGAATGCTGGCGAACTCGAGGCGGCCGTCGATGACCACGGCTGGCACTGACATAATGCTGTATTGGCCGGCCACCTCTGGATGCTCGACGAGATCGATCTCCTCCCACGAAACCTCGGGGAAGTCGGAGAGGACATCGGCGACGAGTTGTTTGATCTGGTCGCATCCCGCGCAACCGGGAGTGGAGAGGACCTGGACGTGTGCGCCTTGGATCATTTCGGATCTCCTTCTGGCTTCATAGGACGAATGGGACTGCAATACCCCAAAGGGCAATCATCAGGCCTGCGAACACGGCGAGTCCTGTTCCGTTCACGAGCTTGGCTCGCTGTGAATTCCCCAGCAGCCAACGAGACACGGCTCGCTGGTCGGTCCCGCGATACACGAGACCTCCGATGAGCCACAGCGGGGCGGCACGGCCAGCAGCGTTCGCTGCGAGCAGTAATCCGCCAAAGAGTGGATTCCCGATGACCACAGCAAAGGCCAACACCGCTTGGTAGGTCGGGAACGGGCACCCGACGCCGAAGCCACCACCGAGGCCAGCGCCCATCGCAAACGACCGGGGATACGGCCCAAGACGGGTCAACGATGTTGGCAGTGCTCTGTTCCCTGACACACGAGGGAGTCGGACCCATCCAAATTCCCAAAGCGCCAT
>JAMBLK010000058.1 GCA_023336855.1 Actinomycetes bacterium | reverse complement strand
GGTTTCCGTGTGTGACGAGATTTGGGTGGGGGAGTAGATCAGTAGATCGGAGAGCTGGCAGCTGCCAGCCTCCAGCCTCCAGCTGCCGGCTGCCGGCTGCCAGCCTCCAGCTACCAGCATGAGACTGAGTAGAGCAGTAGAGCAGTAGAGCAGTAGATCAGGCAGAGTTCTCGCCGGCTACCGACTACCGACTACCCCTCAAGGGCCGCCAATGCGGAGTTTACGATCTGTTCGGGGAGGAAGCCCATGGCTTTGTAGAGGTCGGCGATCGTTCCCGACTCGCCGAATCGGTCGACGCCGATGGGGACCGTCCGTTGGCCGAATACGGAGCCGAGCCACGCAAGGGAGTGTGGCGCAGCATCGTGGACGGTCACGATCGGGGCGTTGCGTTCGGACGGCGAGATCAGGTTTGCGATATGACCTGGACCGTCAGGGAGGCGAGCCCCGCGGGCTGCCTGATCAAGCGACATCGTCCAGGCATGGAAGAGACGGTCCTGGCTCGTGATGTCGACGACTGTGACGCCGACGCCTTCCTCTTCGAGGATCGCAGCGGCGGCGAGGACCTCAGGCATAACCGGGCCCGAAGCTGCCAGGATGAGCGGCGGCCCACCGTTCGACTCGCGCAGTCGATAGCCGCCGGCGAGGACCGACGTCCTGATCCGATCTTCGCCGAGGCGGCCTGTTGCGTCCACGAACGGTTTCTGGTCGATCGGTCGTGTTGAGAGGCGCAGATATCGGCTTCGTCCGACTGGCGCTGCGAGGTCGCGCAGGGCGTCGGTGAGGAGCCAATCGACCGCCCCGGCGTATGCGGGTTCGATGGCGACGATTCCCGGGAGTTCCAGGCCGACCGATGGCGTGATCGACGACTGGTGGGCGCCGCCCTCGGGCGCCAGCGTTACGCCCGATGGGGTTCCCACGATGATGAACTTGCTGTCGTTGTAGAGCGAGTAGATCAGAGCATCGAGTCCACGGAGCACGAACGGGTCGTAGACGGTTCCTATGGGCAGCAGCATCTCTCCGTGGTGCTCGTGGGCGAGACCGAGCTGGCCGAGCAGCAGGAACAAGTTCATCTCTGAGATGCCGAGCTCGATGTGGCGCCCGTCGGGGCCCGGGGCCCACTTGAGTATGCGGTCCGAAACGCCGTATTCCACTGACTCGGTTGCCGAGAACACGCCCTGGGCGTTGATCCACCCGCCGAGGTTCGTTGAGACGGCGACGTCGGGTGAGGCAGTGACCATCCGTGATGCGAGCTCTGGGTCCTTCCCGAGATGCACCAGGACGCGTCCGAAGGCCTCTTGCGAGGATGTGATGGGCTTCTGCGTCGCGCCGCTTGCTTCGGGTACTTGTATCGCCGGTCGCGGTGGCGTCGGTTCGTTGTTGATGCTCTCGCCGACGGCTGTGCACACGCCTCCGGCAGCGCTGTGCGGATCGAACCGATCCCACTCAGTGTCGGCGGTGAGGCCCATCGAGGAGCGGAGATCGTCGATCTGATCTTCAGTCAGCAGAGCCGAGTGGTTCATGGGGTCACCTGCGAGCGGTAGGCCCCGTCCCTTCACCGTGTAGGCGAACACGACGGTCGGGCGATCGGTGACGGCGTCCGCCCGCCGGTACGCCTTCAGGAGCTCCCCGATGTCGTGGCCGCCCAGGTTTCGAATGAGGCCTCCGACATCCCCGTCGTCGATGGTCGAGATGAAACGCTCGACCGCCGGATCCGCGTTCTCGAGGAATCGAAGGCGGAGCTCCGATCCCTCGACGGCGAAGAGGCTCTGGTACTCCTCGTTTGGCATGTCGTCGATGTGCTTCCGGAGTGCATCCCCACCATCCCGGGCGAACGCTGCGAGGAGTTTGGCTCCGTACTTGACTTCGATGACGTGCCAGCCGGCCTCGGCGAAGAAGCGTGTGAGCCTTCGGGATTGAATCCCGGGAACGACACGATCCAGGCTCTGTCGATTCAGATCGATGACCAGCATGACGTTGCCGAGGCCCTGGAGTGCTGGGTCGGCGATCGCCTCCCACACGTTGCCCTCATCGAGCTCCGCGTCTCCAACGGTCGCGATGAAGCGGGCCGGTGGGCGAGGGCCGTGGTGCGCATCAACGAAACGGCGAGCAGCCGCGGAGAACAAGGGCGCCACGGCGCCGAGTCCGACCGAGCCGGTTGAGAAGTCGGCGACGTCGGGATCCTTCGTTCTCGACGGATAGGACTGGAGACCGCCGAAGTCTCGTAAGCGCGTGAGATACGAACGATCGAGCTCGCCGGTGAGGTACTTGATCGAGTGGTAGAGGGGGGAAGCATGCGGCTTGACGGCAACCTTGTCCTCACCGCCGATGTGCCCGAACCAGAGGGCCGTCATGATCGAGACCATCGAAGCAGAGGACGCCTGGTGTCCGCCCACCTTGATTTCGGTCTCACCCCGACGGTTCGCGTAGTCGATCATCCTCACCGACAGCCATAGCACGCGACGCTCGATCTCCTCGAGGGTGGCGAGGTCGGGGGTCGTCGACATTCCAATCGGCATTGCCATGTGATCCTCATGGGGCGAAGTGGTCGGCCGCACGATACCGGTGTGCCTACGCTGGCGAGATGAAAGGCCGGATGTGGGAGCTCTCGATTCCTCTGCAGTCGCCGTTCGTGACGGCGGCCGGTCGGGTCACGGAGCGGCGGATCGTGGTTGTCTCGATCAGCGATGGAACGTTCACGGGTTGGGGCGAGGCCGCGCCCTACCCGGGAGTCACTCCCGACTCGATCGATGATGCGTGGCGGACTCTCGAGCGGGGGAGTGTCCTGTCCCCGACGGCCGCGGCGGCGTTGGATGAAGCGACCACCGATCTCTCGGCCCGACGCGACGGCAAGCCACTCTGGGAGTCCGTTGGTGGAGCATCCAGGCCGATTCCGACTTCGGTCGCCGTTGGATTGAATGAGGACCCCATCGATCGAATCGCAGCGACGGGTGCCGGGGGAGTGAAGCTCAAGATCAGGCCCGGTATCGACGTCGCTCGCGTCAGCAGCGTTCGTTCGGTGTTTCCCGACCTGCTCATCGGCGTCGATGCCAACGGTTCGTACGACTGGGAGGACCGCAGCAGTCTGCTCGCCATGGATGGCATGGGTGTTGAGTACATCGAGCAGCCGTTCCCGGCAGAAGATCTCATCTCACACTCTCGTCTCCGTGACGAGGTCGTCGCTTCCGTCGCTCTCGATGAGCCCATCGACTCGGAGGTCGCTGCGATCCGCGTGATCGAGGCCGGTGCGTGCGATCTGCTCGTCGTCAAACCGGCGAGGGTCGGGATGACGGCGGCGAGGGTGATCCACGACCTGGCACTCGCGGCCGGCCTCCGCATCAAGGCGTCGGGCCTGCTCGAGACCGAGATCGGTAGAGCCTTCACGTTCGGGATCGCCACGCTTCCCGGCGCTATCTTTTCGGACGTCGCTGAAGCATCGTGGTATCTAGACGGCAGCACCGTGCGTGCGGACGATGACCCGACCCCGACTCCGATGAACGCGACCGGCATCGGGTTCGACCCGGATCCGGCGATATTCGCTCGCTACGTCGTGCGAGCATCCGATCTCGGCTCGAGGATCTGGGACTGACCGACCCGGCCGATCGGTCCGGATCCATCGAAGATCAGGGAGTCGGCGCAACCGATCCCGGCAGGATGCTGATGAGCAAGCGATCGCATACCCAGCCACTCGCCGGCGGGCAACCGGTGCAGGGAGAGGTTCACATCGGGGTTCACGTAGAGCCACTCCCGTCCATCGAGAGCCATCGAGTTCCCGTTCCCGACATCCGACAGCGTTGCGGTTTGCACGAAAGGCGTGGTCTCTTCGCCGTCGACGACCGGCACGGTGAGCCGAACCCAGGACAGACCCTCTCCCGGTGTGAGGAATGAATCTCCGATCGTGCGGATCTCGATCGAGTGGCTGTGGAAGCGCTCGTGATCGGTCTGGTCGAACCCGAACCTTCCCCACGAGACCAATTCAGCATCCTCCGGGCCCGGCGGTTGGTTCCACATGGCATTCACCGACGGGACGGCGACATCGGTTGTGCGGATCTTCAGCCCGGATGCCCTGGCGACCTTCCGACCGGCCGCGATGATCACTGCATCGATGACCTGGATGCGACGTCCGTCTCGAACGACTTCCGTTTCGATGGTGAGCGGCAGATTCACAGGGACCTCCCGGAAGAGGTCGACGGTCAATCGAACGACTTGCATCGGTATCACCGTCGGGACGTTCTCGATTGCACGTCCGAGAAGTCCGACCGGCGGCCCCCCATGCTGAGCCTCATCCGACCAGAAGCTTCGCGTGAGCCCCGTTGGGTGGAAGGTGTCGTTGTCCTTGATGAAGAGAGCGTCAGGCATGGGGGAACGGTAGCGAGCTACCAGCTGCGAGCTGCCAGCCTCCAGCAAGAATTGGGCCGCTTCGCTGTCTGCTGTCTACTGTTCGCTATCTGACTGGCAGTCCGAGACCTCTTGCGATCACGATTCTCTGGATCTCACTCGTTCCTTCGCCGATCTCGAGGACCTTGGAGTCCCGGTAGTGGCGAGCGACGAGAGTGTCGTCGAGGAACCCGGCGCCGCCGAAGACCTGCGTGGCCTCACGAGTCGCCGTGACGGCTGCCTCGGTGGCGTAGAGCTTCGCCCTCGCGGCGGCTTGCCGGTAGGGCTGTCCTGTGTCCTTCAGCCATGCCGCCTTGTACGTGAGCAGGTGTGCGGCCTCGGCCATCACTTCGAGGTCGGCGATCTTGAAGGCGATCGCTTGATACGAACCAATCGGCTTGCCGAAAGACGTTCGTTCCTTCGCATATGCGGTCGACTCTTCGAGGCAGGATCGAATGACTCCGGCTGCCATCGCGGCGATGGCGATTCTCCCATCGTCGAGCGTTGAGAGGAACTGGTGGAAGCCGCGCCCACGTTCCCCGAGGAGGTGATCTTCGGGAACGCGGCAGTCTTCGAATCGGAGCGGATGGGTGTCCGACGCTCGCCACCCCATCTTCTCGTAGGCGGGTTCAACCTCGAAGCCCGGTGTGTCGATTGGGACGATGATCGTGGAGATCTCATCGGGGCCCGTTTTCGCAGTGATCGTGACGAGCGAGGTGATGTCGGTGCCGGAGTTCGTGATGAACGACTTGTATCCGTTGATAAACCACTCGCCGCCATCGAGTTCTGCCTTGGTTCGCGTTGCCCCGGCATCCGACCCGGCGTCCGGCTCTGTGAGTCCAAACCCGGCGAGGGTGCGGCCTGCGATGAGGTCCGGGAGCCATCGCTCCTTCTGAGCGTCGGTGCCGAACTCGGCGATCGGATTGATGCCGAGTCCCACCGCAGCCTCGAGTGTGATCGCCATCGACTGATCTACCCGCGCCAGTTCCTCGATCGCGATGCAGACCGTTGTGAAATCCGAATCGGAACCGCCGTATCGCTCCTCGAAGGGGAGGCCGAAGAGCCCGAGGTCGGCCATCTTGGCGACGGCATCGAGGGGGAACATCTTCGTACGGTCCCACTCGCGAGCATGCGGAGCGATCTCCGCATCGGCGAAGTCCCGCATGACCTTCCGGAATGCGATGTGCTCTTCTTTGAACTCCACCCGATGTGCTCCTCGTGCGACCGACCACAGCCTATCTGGTCCCGAGGAAGTGCGATCGGGTCCCCTCGGCCCCAACCGTTGCGGCATCACCCAGCACGCACCCGGGCGTCGATATGCTGGTGCCCATGGACACCGCCGTCGCTCTCGTGCAGTCGTACCTCTACATGAACGGGTACTTCACGGTCACTGAGTACCCGGTACTCGAACTGCTCGCGGATGGGGAGTACCGGACCGTCACGGACGTGGACATGTTGGCACTGAGGATCCCGGGAGCGGGGCGTGTGGTCGATTCCTCCGACGGTTCCGTCCTGGCTTTAGATCCCTCCCTCGACGTTGACCTTGACCGCATCGATCTCATCATCGCCGAGGTGAAGGAAGGGAAGGCCGAACTGAATGCATCTGCTCGCGATCCCAAGGTCTTGCGAGCGGCCTTGAACCGGTTCGGCGCCGTCCCCGACGACAGGATCGCGGCGGTGATCGACCAGCTTCTCGAGGACGGGGAAGCCGAGCATCCCGGGGGAGCACGGGTGAGGCTCATGGCGTTCGGATCGCGACCACCGGTTCAGCGGCGGAAGAAGTACCGGTGGATGCTTCACGGTGACCTCGTGGGGTTCATGCACCGCACGATCGGCGAACACTGGGCGGCGGCCCAGACCATCCAGTCGAAAGACCCGGCCCTGTCGTTCCTCCTCCTCCTGGAGAAGGCCGCAAGGGGCGAGACATGAGCCGGAGTACTCAGTGCTCCGTACTCAGTGCTCCGTACTGAACGATGTTCCACGTCGTTCTCCATCAACCCGAGATCCCTCCCAATACCGGGAACCTCATGCGATTGTGCGTCAATACCGGGAATCGTCTGCATCTGATACGACCGCTCGGGTTCGATCTCGATGACGCCAGGCTCCGGAGGGCCGGCCTCGATTATCGGGAGTACGCCCACGTTGACGTTCACGACGGGTTCGAAGAGTTCATCGACGCGGTCGATCCGGTTCGTCTCTTCGCCTTCACCCAATACGCTGAGACTCTCTACACAGAGGTTGCCTACGCCGACGGCGACGCTCTGCTCTTCGGAAGTGAATCTGTCGGCCTCCCCGATGCGGTGCTCGAGCATCCGGCCGTGACCGAACGCCTCCGGATTCCGATCGCCCCCGGTGGTCGATCGCTCAACCTCGCGAACGCTGCGGCGATCGCGGTCTACGAGGCCTGGCGCCAGGCCGACTTCCACTAAGACCGCGGACCCTGGGTTGCAGTCCCCGTATACGGCGGTACCAGCCCGCGGAACGAGGTGTTTGGCGCAGCGAGGCCTTGGAGTGGGTAAGTTGACCGCCGTGACACACCGATTCCCCATCCGGGTCCGCTTCTACGAGCTCGATCCGTACCACCACGTCAACCATGCCGTCTACGTCCAGTACTTCGAGGCGGCCAGGATCGAGCTGCTCCGTGAGTCTGGTCTCACGCTCCAGGGGATGATGGACGACGGCGTGATGATCGTCGTCACCGACATCGCGACACGATTCATCCGATCGGCGGAAGCCGACGATGAGCTCGTCGTCGAAACAGAGGTTCTCGAGTTCAAGCGAGTGACGTCTCGCTGGCATCAACGCCTGTTGCGTGGCGACGAGGTGATGGTCGAACAGGAACTCGGAGCCGCAGTCACGAATCTTGCAGGCCGGCCGATTCGGTTCCCCACCGAGATGATCGAACAGCTTCGGTCCTATCTCGTCGATCCATGAGCATCGATGCCATCGAGCGCGCCGCAGCGGCTGCCTGGCTGCCTGGCGAGTCGGCGATGCTGGGGGAGTGGCACCTCTCTGCCGGTGACGGTTTCTCGCGACGCCGCAACTCGGCGGTGCCGATCGGGCCTCTGCCGAACGATCTGAACGGACGCCTGAACGCGGTAGCTGACTGGTACACGACGCGGGGCCTCGACCCCCTCTATCGTGTCACACCGCTGTGCGACCCGGCGATCGACGATGCTCTCGAACAGAGGGGCTTCTTGCTCGAGGATCCGGTGCTGGTTATGACCCGCTCCTTGCAGGAGGATGAAGCGGCCGACGACATCGTTGCTTCTCCCACGGCCACCGATGACTGGATCGCAACAGAACTCGACGCACTCGGGATCGATCGAGTTCTCGTCCAACCATGGATCACAGCGATCACGGCTGTGCCATCCCCTGCATCATTCGTGATGTCAGAGCACGGATCAGAATCGGTTGGCGCCGGATTCGGAGTCATCGTCGATGACCTTCTCGGCGTCTTCGAGATGGCGGTCCGGCCCGATCAACAACGCCGGGGCCACGCCACGGAGATGATGTCCGCCCTCCACTCGTTCGGGTATCGAGAAGGGGCGGAACAGGCGTATCTCCAGGTGGTTGAAGACAACGATTCGGCCGTCGGCCTCTACCATTCCATGGGATATGAGGTCTCGCACCGGTACTGGTATCGGCGCGCAATTCTGGAGGGAAGATGAAGCAGGAGCAGATCGCGTATCTCGATGATCTCGACCCGTTGAAGCCCAACCGTGTGACGGTCGGTGGCGTCGATCTCGTCGTTGTGCGATGGGAAGAGGGGGAGAACGTCTCCGTTCTCTACGGGCGTTGCATCCATCGTGGGGCACTGCTCTCGGATGGCTGCATCGAAGGAGAGAACCTCGTCTGCGGACTGCACGGATGGGACTACCGGTACCGGTCGGGTGTCTCCCAGTACGACAATTCCGAGCGACTCGAACGGTTCACGGCATGGGTCGAGGACGGTGCCGTCTTCGTGGACACCGACGAGATCACCGCGTGGGCGAGCAACAACCCGCAACCCTATGACCGTGACTCGTACCAGGGCGCATACCAGGACCCGACAGAGACACCGGACGAACCCAACGTCAAGATGATCAGAGAGCTTGCCGGGCACGGACTCAAGCGGACCGGCAGCCACGGACCATCCGCTGCCATGGGGGTGCCGCGATCGAAGCTCCCTTCCTGGGACGATCTCCAGATCGTGACCGCGCAACTCGCCACCGCCCCACTTCTCGATGACGAACCGGTCGGGACCGGTCTGACGATCGGGCCATCGGCGAAGCGGCCGCTGCACCTCGATATCCCGATCTTCGTGTCCGACATGTCGTTCGGGGCGCTCTCTCAGGAAGCGAAGACGGCTCTCGCACGAGGCGCCGAACGGGCCGGGACAGCGATCGCGTCCGGCGAGGGTGGGGCGCTACCCGAGGAACACGCCGAGAGCAGCCGGTACCTCTACGAACTGGCCTCGGCGAGATTCGGGTTCTCGTGGAGCACTGTCGAGCGGTCCCAGGCCTTCCACTTCAAGGGTGGGCAGGCGGCCAAGACCGGGACCGGCGGTCACCTCCCCGGCGCCAAGGTCACGCCCAAGATAGCGTCGGTGCGCGACATCTCGGTCGGCGAGACCGCCGTTTCACCGGCACGGTTCCCTGATTGGGAGACACCGGCTGACTTTCGGGCATTCGCCGCGGAGGTTCGCGATCACACCGGAGGAATACCGATCGGGTTCAAGCTCTCGGCACAGCACATCGAAGACGATCTCGACGCGGCGCTCGAAGTGGGTGTCGACTACGTGATCCTCGATGGAAGGGGAGGCGGCACCGGATCGGCGCCGCTCCTCTTCCGCGACAACATCTCAGTACCGACGATCCCGGCGCTGGCCCGCGCCAGGAGACACCTCGACGGCGCCGGTGCGAGCGGGGTCACGCTGATCGTCACCGGTGGGCTGCGGACGCCGGCCGACTTCGTGAAGGCCATGGCGCTTGGCGCAGACGGGATCGCTATCTCGAATGCGGCGCTTCAGGCGATCGGTTGTATCGGCATGCGAGCATGCCACACCAACAACTGCCCCGTTGGGATAGCGACCCAACGCGAGGACTTGAGAGCCAGGCTCCCGGTTGACGAAGCCGCCGAACGCCTTGCCCGCTACTTCAAATCTGCGGTCGCGCTGATGCAGGTCCTCGCAAGGGCATGTGGGCACCGTCACCTGAACGAATTGTCGCCGGACGACCTGACGGCCTTCAAGCGGGAGATTGCCGATCTCTCCGGTGTGAACTTCGCCGGACCGGGATCGCTCTAGGCGCGACTCGCGTTCGAGGACGGCAGCTTGGGGATGAGCCAACTGAGGAACGCATCTTCGCTGCGGGTCTGAAGCGTCGCCGTTCCCGGACCCGTGAGGTCCACAACGAGACCCTCGCCGCTCAGCAACGTGCTCTTCCAACCACCGACCTTGCGGACGTCGAACCCCATGCCTTCGGTGAACGTGACGAGGTGTCCGGTGTCCACGGTGAACTTCTCACCGGGTCCGAGGACGAGCTCTTCGATCGCCCCATACGCTGAGATGATGAGCGTGCCCGTGCCGTGGACCTTCAACATGACGAGGCCCTCGCTGGCGAAGAAAGTCTTCGCTCCGCTCCATTTCGTGTCGACGTTGAGGGCCGGTGACGACGCGATGTAGCCACCGCTTTGGACCATGAGCGTTTCGTTGGAGAGTTCGAGGACCTTCATATCACCGGGGAGTGCCGGGGCGAGATACACCATGCCACCGGATGCCGGCGCCGAGTAGGTGTTGAGGAAGAAACTCTCCCCACCGAACGTGGCTCTACCGAGCGACTTGAGGAAGCCGCCTCGAGCCTTGGTCTGCAGCTCGAGGTCCGATGACATCGCGACCATGGCGCCGCCTTCGACGACGATGTCCTCTCCCGGATCGAGAGCGACCTTCGCCGTGGCATAGGACGGCCGGTAATCGATGTTGATCTGCATGAATGCGCCCCTTGTGATCGTGGATGAGCCGATCAGGAATCTACTCACTCACGCCACGAGATGTTCCGGTGCTTCGCTCTGGGGCGGTACCCTGTCACGTCTGACCCCCTCCGCCTCCTTCGTCGGCACCTCCCCCTGAGGGGGAGGAAGAGACAGAGGGGGAAGAGAGACGGGGACGGAGAGGTACGGGCCCGTAGCTCAGTTGGTTAGAGCAGGCGACTCATAATCGCTTGGCCGCAGGTTCGAGTCCTGCCGGGCCCACGGGACGCTTCGCGTCCAGATCGCTCGATGCGCTCGCTTTCAGATTCGTAGTCTTGCTGTCTGCTGTCTGCTGTC
>JAMBLK010000057.1 GCA_023336855.1 Actinomycetes bacterium | reverse complement strand
GCGGAGCATGTGCGCCGCCGCCGACGGCTGTCGCGCCTGCGCTGACATCTGCCCGCAGGGCGCCTACTCGTGGCAGGCCGGCAAGATCACCTTCAACAAGGACATCTGCGAGCCGTGCGGCCGATGCGTGACCGGCTGTCCGACGGCGGCGATATCGAACCCCGCGGCGACCCCACAGATGCTCGAGGCCCAGGTGAGATCCCACATCTCGCAGACGTCCGGAGCCGCCGGCATCCGGTTCGTGTGCTCGAGGGGTGACCTTCCCCAGGAGGCGGGCTGGCTCGACGTCGAGGTCCCGTGCACCTCCATGGTGCCCGGCACATGGCTCCTCGCGTGCATCGCCATGGGCGCCGGGGGCGCAGCGCTCGTCACGTGCACGGGCTCCGGATGTCCCCTCAGGCTCGACGAGCACGCTCTCGCCTCGATCGAGTTCGCCCGAACCATCCTCACATCGTGCGACCTGGCGCCCGACGCGGTCGGCACCGGGCGAGGGGAGCCGCTGGGGCCGGTAGCTTCGATTGACCTCGCGGATCCGTTCGCTGTCGGTGGTGCAGCGTCCGTGCTCCTTGCTCTCGCATCAGTGACCGGTACGTCGCTCGACGTCGTGCACGACGCGTCGCCGGTCGGTGTCGTCGAGATCAACGACACCGCGTGCACGTTGTGCGCCCAGTGCGCCACAACCTGTCCCACCAATGCCCTGCAAAACGCCTACGACGGTGAAAGCATCGCGATCACGTTCGACGCAGCGGCGTGTGTGAATTGCCGCCAATGCCTCGCGGCCTGCCCCGAACTTGCACGAGGCGCGATCGCAGTGGTGTCGCGTGCCAACACCGCCGGCCTCGGTGCCGGTCGGCAGACACTGAATGAGGGTGTCGTGCTCATGTGTGAGATCTGCGGGAAGCCGATCGCACCGGACACGATGATGAACCGCATTTCGGACATACTGGGTGAGGAGTTCGAGGCAACCATGAGGTATCTGTCCGGCCGGTGCCTGGATTGCCGGGGCCAGGGCTGACGAGTCCCGGTCGACGAGACACCACAGGCCGAGCGACGAACCGAACGATGGCCGAACCCGGTGGCTTCGTACGGTGACCGCCGTCTCTACTTCTTGGACTGCTCGTAGTAGGGGTTGTCGCCGCTCGCGTGGTCGGTCACGTCGAGGACCTTGTGGACGTCGGGGACGGCCGCCACGATCGCCGTCTCGATCCCCTGCGAAAGGGTGACACCGGCAAGGCCACATCCCTGGCACCCACCGCCGAGGCGTACGTAGGCGACACCGTCGTCCACACCGGCGAGCGACACCGACCCGCCGTGCGCCGCGATCGCCGGATTGATCTGGTGGCGGATGACGTGATCGACCTGGGACGCGATCGGCTCGGACAGATCCGGAGAATCGTCGCCCGCGAACATCCGGGGGGACGGAGAGTTCGGGTTGTCGATCTTCAATCCGGGTTTGAGCAGGTTCGCCGAAACGCCGAGGAATGCGCCCCGAAGGTTCGAGACGCTGTCGGGAGGCATCGCGACCGGGAGTGAGCCGTGATGTTCGACGTGATCGAGCGGATCGAGTTGGTCGGTCCTCGTCATGTGCATGGCGTAGGTGAATTCCAGGTCCCGGGTTCCGGTGATCGAAAGGACGAGTGCGAGATCGTCGGCGTCCGATTCCGTCGACCGGACCTCGAGGAGTTGGGTGAGTGCGTTGTCTGAGATCGTGATGATGCGAGAATCGGTTGTCATGAGCGACAGCATATTGCAGCGTCGGGGCGATTCGCACGAGATTCGCGATCGGCCCTGGTCCGGCACAGGACGACGCCCCCTGATCGCGTTGGTCGCGCCTGCCGGGAGCTACCGAACGGCAGACTTCATCACGGCCGCCGTCGCGCTGCGCGTCGATGTCATCGTCGCCTCGGACGGGCGGCTGCCATTTGGGGACCTCGGCACGTCCCGATCGGTGGGCATCGACTGCACGCGGCCCGAGTGGTCGGCCGCCAGGATCGCGGGTCTGGACCTGAAACCGGATGCCGTCATCGGCGTCGACGACGCTGCCGTCGTGATCGCATCGCACGCTTCGACGCTCCTGGGGCATTCGTCGAATCCCCCCGCCGCCGTCATGGCAACCCGCGACAAGGCACGGATGCGCGGGCTTCTGGCCGGCGGCAGGGTCCCGCAGCCGGCGTATCTCGTCGCCGCCGTAGGGGAAGTCCCCGCGGCCGCGGCTGCGATCGGGTTTCCCGTAGTGGTCAAGCCGCGCGGGCTATCGGCCAGCGTGGGTGTCATCCGGGTTGATGACGAAGTCGGCGCACGGGCGGTCGAGACTCGAATCCGCAGCATCGTCGCCGCAGTGACCGGAGACTCCGGAGCTTCGCTCCTGGTCGAGGCTTTCGTGCCCGGGGCGGAAGTCGCGGTCGAGGGGATGCTGGTGGACGGAGACTTCTCGGTGCTCGCCCTCCTCGACAAGCCCGATCCGCTCGATGGGCCCTTCTTCGAGGAGACCCTGTTCGTGACTCCGTCGCGGCACCCCTCACACGTCCGGATGGACGTCGTCCGGATCGTTGGGGACGCCGTTGCGGCTCTCGGTCTCGTGTCGGGTCCGATCCACGCCGAAGTTCGGATCGGTCCGGCCGGTGTCACGATCATCGAAGTGGCGGCCCGATCCATTGGAGGGCTGTGCGGGCGGGCTCTCACCTTCGGACTCCTCAGGGAGTCGCTCGAGTCGTTGATCATCCGCAGCGCTCTGGGTCTACCGGGATCGGGTGCGTGGAGTGAAGCTTTCGCAGCCGGAGCGATGATCGTTCCGATTCCGCGTGCGGGACGACTGATGGCGGTGGAAGGAGTGTCGGAGGCTCTCGACGTTCCGGGAATCATCGGATTCGAGCAGACGATTCCCGTGGGCCGGCGGCTTGTTCCCCTGCCCGAGGGTGACCGCTACCTCGGCTTCCTCTTGTCGGAAGCAGGCTCCCCGGATGCGGTCGAGGACTCCCTGCGGTCCGC
>JAMBLK010000056.1 GCA_023336855.1 Actinomycetes bacterium | reverse complement strand
CGATCCAGCACATCGGCATGAATCTGTGCCCAGAGAGGGGATTGGGCTCCGCCACCGACCATGGCGATCGGATCGAGGCGTCGCTTGGTGAACCGTTCGACGGTCTCGAGGAGCCAGCGGGTGTTGTACGCCACACCTTCGAACACGGATCGGATCATCTCATGTCGACCGGTGTCGAGGGACTGGTTGAAGAATCCGGCACGAAGGTTGGCATCTTCCACGGGGGTTCGCTCGCCGTAGAGCCATGGCGTGAAGACGACGCCACCCGACCCCGGCGGAGTAGACGCCGCTGAGGCGTTGAGTTCCTCGTACACCGATGCATCGATATCACGATCGGCGTAGAGAATCGACGCCAGCCAGTCGATTGCCTTGCCCGCCGTCTCCTGCTCATTGGCGACGAGCCAGCGGGCGGGAACGGCTGCGGGCAGGGATGCGATCGAGTGCAACAAGTCGGTCTTCTTGTACGGCACGTGACAACTCAGCCAGGACGACGTTCCGATGTAGAGGTGTGCCGCATAGTCGCGCACGGTGCCGGCACCGATTCCTGCGGAGTGAACGTCGGGTGTCCCTGCGATGACCGGTGTTCCGCTGGGAAGCCCCCACTCCTCTGCCACAGAAGCGGTGAGGCCACCGATCACCTCGGTCGCGGGGCAGAGATCCGGGAACTGGTCACGGTCGAGATCGGCGTATGCGAGGAGCACCTCGTCGTAGTCGACGGCTCCCAGATCGCGATTGTCGGTGAGCCAGTGCAGCGCGATCGAGTCATACGAGGCCATGGATCGGCCGGTGAGACGAAGGTTGATGTAGTCCTTCGGTTCGAGGAACGACGCGGCGGCGTTGTAGACGTCCGGACGCTCATTCCTCAAGAACAGAATGTGCGCGATGGGGTCCTTCCCGGCTCCCGACGGTGCGCCTCCCGTGGAGACGACCCATCGGCGTGCCCGGCGCGGGTCGAACCCCTGGATCTTGATCCGACCGGGTGCCGTAAGATCCTCGAGATAGCGGGCACCGCGTGAATCCATCCAGATGATGGCGTTGCCGATCGCCAATCCCTCGGAGTCGACGGCGACCGTTCCCGACCACTGCGTGGTCACGGAGACGGCTGCGATCTCGATTGACGGTGATGCTGTAACGGTTTGTCTCACCGCCTCGGTGATCGCACGCCACCACGCCTGAGGATCCTGCTCGGCACCTCCACCCTCGAGAAGAATGAGATCAACCGATGCAGTGGCTTTCGCGACGACCCCGCCGCGACTGGAGACGAGCGCCACCTTGGGGCCGGAGGTTCCGAGGTCGATAGCCAGAACGTATGCAGGCGTTTCCACAGCGCATACGGTACCCGGTCCTGCTCTGGGCCTGTCTCCGGCGCAGCTTCAGGTCCGGGTTCAGGCGGGAGAGGGTGTCAGCGACGGAAGCGGTCGAACCACCGGGGTGTCGGATCGTCCATGATCGGCGATGTGACTTCGAACGTTGGAGGCGACCATCCGGGATCATCTTCGAGACGGGGGAGTCCGCCGGAATTCCGCTCGTAGCGCGACGACGAAGAGTCCGGCATGTCGAGAATCGGCATGAGATCGGTCGCATCCGGATCGCTCTCACGTGATGACACAATCGGCTCAGCCGGTTGGAACGGCACGATGCCTCCCTCGGTTCGTGCCTTCCTG
>JAMBLK010000055.1 GCA_023336855.1 Actinomycetes bacterium | reverse complement strand
GCAGGGTCATCCGACGGACGGCCCGACTTGTAGTCGACGATCTCCCAACGGCCCGGTTCCGGTTCGTACACCGCATCGATACGGCCGCGGACTCTCACTGAGCCGAGACCGACATCGATGGGGACCTCGGCGAAACGAGCTCTCTGATCCGCGAACCGGGAGCCCATGAAGACCTCGTACGGATCGGCAGCCGAGGCCGCCGGCTCAGTGTGTTGATCGTCGGCCAGGTCGTAGGCGATCTCGTCGAGATCAGCGAGCGGGACCTTGCCAAGATTGTGGAGTTCGATGTTGCGGTGGAATTGCACACCCCGACGAAGCGCGGGAGATGGCCGTCGGGGGAGTCGTTCGACGAAAGCCCATTTGAACTGCAGGGGACAACGGGCGAGCGTGACGAGTCCTGTGACCGACGTGGTCTTGGCGACGGGACGCTCTGCCACTGTCGGCTGCGGAAGCGATTCGAGTTCGAGACGCATCTGGGACGCTCTGGCGGTAGCGGCCGCTTTGTGTTTCGGATAGGCATCGAGCCACTCGGGATCCTCCACTGCTTCCCGGAGCACCTCGTCCCACGCGTTCTCGGTGAAGAGGGGATCGGGGGCGGGGCCCGGAGCTTCCCATTCAGGGTCTTCGATCGGCCCCGGGTCGTCGACCACCGTGTTCGTGCCCGCGATTTCCGCCGCCATTACGAAGAGCGGTGATGGGATACGAGGTGTCTTTCGTTCGGCGGTGCGATGCGAGCCCGTGATGATGAGTTGATGCCGGGCTCGTGTGGCAGCCACGTACGCCGTTCGCCATTCTTCCGCATCGTGATAACTCCGGAGGATCCCATTTCGGTCTGACGCTTTCTGAGCGCCGGTCAGGTCGGGGAGGCTCTCGGCATCGAGACGCAGCGAATAGGGCAGGTATTCGGGCTTGTCGATCGGACTGGGATACGAGCGGGACCGTGACGGGAACCCGCCATCGACGACCGAGGGAATCGCGACCGTGTCCCACTCGAGTCCCTTCGCTCGGTGGATCGTGAGGATAGCGACCGCCGGCCCGCGAGAGATGGCAACCGTGTCCAGTTCCTGCGCCCCACTCTCGTCGGACAGCAGATTGAGGTACTGCAGGAACGAATCGAGCGTCGCCCGCCCGACGACGGGCTTCCATGACTCGACGAGGTCCAGGAATCGATACAGGTTCAATCGGGCGGACAAGGAGGCATGGTCGTCCATCGCGTCGACCTCCGTCCATGCATCCATCTCGGCCAGCACGCTTCTGCAGAGATCCGGCACCGGGACACTCTGGGTCTCGACGAGGAGCCGGGCGTACCGATTCCGGAAGTCCTCGAGACGCAGCTTCGCTTCCGGGGAGCAACCGCGAATCTGCTCGACGTGGTCGATTGCCTCGATAAGGGAAGGCTCGACGTCGATGCGGAGCTTCCGCTCGCGGACCCAGGCAGCGAGCGGCGCGAGATCTCCGAGACCCATGCGGAAGGCGCTGCCGAGCAGGACGCGGGCGAGGGGCGTCGAGGCCGAGGGGTCGTCGAGAATCTGCAACCAGGCGATGAGCTCTGCGATCTCCGGAACCTCGAGCAATCCGCCGACCGACGCAACTTCCGTCGGGATGCCGGCCGACAGGAGGGCCTCCCGAATCGCAGCGATGTCCTTGTTCTTGCGAACCAGGACGGCGATCTCATCCCACGGTGTCCCGCCGTCGTGTGCCTCCTCGATCCGGGCGGCGACCCATGCCGCTTCTTCGCCGCGGGTTCCGAGCCACCCCGTCTCGATCTCGCCGATCCCCGCCTCGGGGCCGGGTTCGAGCGGATCGAATGGTGCGTTGCCATGCAGCCGTCGTCTGATGCGGTTCGCGAGATCAAGGATGAGTCGATCCGACCGCCGATTGAGTGTGAGCGGGAGTGTTGTGGCGTCGGTGCCATCAGGGTTGGGGAAGTGATGGACGAAACCGTCGAAGTTCAGTCGGGATGCTCCTCGCCATTCGTAGATCGTCTGATCGGAGTCGCCGACCGCTGTGATGGGGAAGCCGTTGCCGAACACCGCGCGTAGGAGTTCGCGTTGAGCGGGGTCGGTGTCCTGGTATTCGTCGAGGAGCACCACCTGATACCGGTTGCGGATGCGCTCAGCGATCGAAGGGTGTCGTATGACGAGTCGGTGTGCCCTCCCGACGAGATCGCCGTAGTCCACGACACCGATGCTCGCCTTGGCCTGCGTGTATGAGTCGACCAGGGAGAGAAGCTCGAGGCGAGTCTCCCATACGTCATCGCGAGTTTCCCGGGAGGGTGCTGCCGAGCGGACATCGGCAGCGTCGAGCAGATTGTCTCCGACCTGGCCCGCGAGGGTGAACGCTTTCTCGATGATCCCGCGCGGATAGGTCAGATCGAGATGGTCGTAGCGAACAGCCCCGAGCCCCTCTTCGATCAGTTGTCGTTGATGGGCGGGACCGATCACGGTGGTGTCACGCTCGACCCCGACAAGTGCGCCGAACTCTCGAAGCACGTCGTAAGCGAAGCCGTGATACGTCGAGACCTGCACCTCTCGGCCTTCGGCGGTCAGATCCGGGAACTCGATACGGAGACGATCGGCGAGTTCTCCTGCAGCCTTGTTCGTGAAGGTGATGCCGAGAGCCGCTTCAGGTTCGATGTCGTTGGCGATCAGCGCCTTGAGCCGGAGCACGATTGTGGTCGTTTTCCCCGTACCTGCTCCTGCCGCCACGCGAAGCGGCGAAAGCGGGTAGTCGACGATCGCTTGTTGTTCGGGAGTCAACCGGAAGCTCATGTGGCGAATGCCTCCTTGCCTTCCGGCATGGCGGGACAGAGGGTCCGGACATCGCAGCGGTCACACTGGATCCCCGGTGTCGGCGTCCATTCTTCGTTGCCGATGCCGTTGGCGACGGCCGTCATGCGAGTTTCGACGTCGTCGAGATTCGACATGTCGAAGGATCTCGTGGCGATGGATCGTTTCTGTGGGTGCATCGGGAACCACATCTCCGCTGCGGTCGCCCGTCCCTTCCTCGCGATGTCCGGATCTTCCCGTGCGCCGATGACGTAGAAACCGAGCTGGAGCGAGGTCGCGGCTTCGTCGAGGCTGGTGAGTTGCCCCGTCTTGTAGTCGACGATCGCCAACGCCCCGCTGCGATCTTCGATACGGTCGGCCCGACCGAACCATTGGACGTCGTCGCGCTGCACGCTGATCTTGGTCTCCGATCCCACCGGTCTTCCGGAGCCCGGCCACAGCGAATAGATGTTCTCGAGAGCAGTGCAAGCTCGGTCTCTCCACGCCGCGTCGTAGGCAGCGCCACCGAAGTCGCCCGGTTCCAGTTTCTCGTCGAGAACGGCGATCGCTTCCTCGATGGTTCCGTGTTGGTCTCCGCGCTCGGACGCGGCGTTCTCGACGGTCTCCAGCACAGCGTGGACGAGCGTTCCGAACTCCATGTGGACGCTCGTCCCGGGGCCGATGGCGAGCTTCCGTTCGAGCACGTAGCGGCGCGGGCAGGTCTCGTACGCAATGGCCTGACTGGGCGAGAGGCGCGGGGGGAGTTGTACGACGTTGGTGTCCGGACCGGGTTCTCTCATGCCTGCGAATCGTGTTGGCGCGCGCAGGCCCAGATCCGTGCTCTTCGACAGGGTCTCGACTGCGGCGAGGCGGACTGGGGACGACAGTGATGGATCGATCACCGTTCGGCGCAACGCTGCTTCGTACTGGCCGGTCGTGATTGGCCGGTGGTGCCCGGTCGGCTCTGAGACGGCTTCAGCGGTGCTGGGTGCACCGATCGCGAGAGAAAGGAATCGGCTGGGTGTCCCGCCGCCGATGTCGAATCCGGAGTCGGTGGTCGTCCATACGACCCTTCGAGTTGCGCGGGTCATCGTTGTGTAGGCAAGCCTGCGCTCTTCCTGGAGACGGAATACGAGATACCCGGCTGTGTCGGTCGGCAGGTGGGGTTGGAGATGGCGCGTTCCGAGCAGTGAGTCACGTGTCCGAAGGTCGGGGAAGACCCCTTCAACGGCGTCGGCGATGAATACGACGTCGAAGTCGAGGCCCTTCGCCTGGTGGAGGGACGTGACGGTGACCCGATCGTGTTCGTCGGTCTCGTATGACAGGAGAGGACTCGCCTCGAACTCCTCGACCTCGCTGTGCTCCCGGTACTCGAGCAGTGTGCCCCGCGGATTGCGTTCGTTCCAGCGTTCGAGCACCTGGGTGAACGAGGACCAGGCAGCCCGGTCCTGTTCTCTGTGGGGGTTTGTTGCCAGATTGGCGATCTGGGGGAGTGTCGACCAGAGCTGCCACAGGCCCGCAACGGCGACGTCCTCATTCGCCCAGGCCGGATCGGCGAGTAGATCGCCGAGCGGGGCGCCGTTGTTGATACCCGAGCGAATGATGCTGGCCCAGGTCTGTCCGCTCTCTGCTCGTTTCCGCGAGAGTTCGGCGAAGAGTGCCGGTGGCGTCTCGAACATCGAGCCGAGCAGGACACGACGCACGGCGCGGTCGGTCTCCTGTCGCCCGTCTGCATTGGTCGCAGCCGTGACGGTGTCGAGGATGAATCGGATGGCGGGTTGATCGACAAGTCGGCTGTCAGGCCGCTCGTGGGGTATGTCCCGGCGATCGAGGGAACGTGAGAGCGGCGCAAGGAAGCGTGTTTTCGATCGTGTGAACACCGCCATCCGGTTGAACGGGACGCGCTGCTCCAGATTGAGTTTGTGAATCTCCGAAGCGATCCACTCGGCCTCTTCGACCTGCTGGTTGAAGCGGTAGGCCTCAACGGAGCCGTCTCCGGGTGCAGGCACAACCTTCCCCGCGGCGCCGGGGAGTTCATGTGCAGTGATCCGTACGGCGGCGTCGAGGATCGCCTCGGGCACGCGAAACGAGGTGGTGAGGACGAGTCGTTCGGCCGGGCGACCCTTGAAGGTGAAGTCATCGGGGAACCGAACGACGTTCTCGATATCGGCCCCCCGGAAACTGTAGATCGACTGGTAGGGGTCGGCGGCAGCTGTGACCCGGCCGTGCCCGCTCACGAGACGCTGCAGCAGGATGGATTGAGCGTGCGTGGTGTCCTGGTACTCGTCGACGAGAACGTGTCGATATCGGTTGCCGACGGACTCGACGATCGCGGGGTCCGCGAGAAGACCGGCGGCTTCCGAAAGGAGGGTGCCGTAGTCAACGATGGACCGATCGCGAAGGGTCCGGTCGTAGCGATCGAGGAACGCCGGGAGGCCACGCCAATCGGCCCGATCTTTCGACCTCTCGGCGAGTTCGGTCGGGCCGATGAGTTGCTCACGGCATCGAAGAATGAAGTCGGTCACCTCATCGGCGAAGGTGCGGGTCGTGAGGAGAGACCGATAGGTGGGCGACCATCGATCGGGGTCCTCGGACTCGAGGAGCTCGGCAACGAGCCGCTTCTGGTCGGGGCCCGGGAGCACGTCGGGAGACCGCTCCCAGCCACGATACGGTGCATACGCCTCGAGGAGCCGGGCAGCGAAAGAGTGATATGTGGAGACGTCCGTCGTCCGCGCAGGGCCGGCGGCCGTAGCCCGGATACGGGTGTCGAGGTCGGTGGCACCACGCCGCGAGAAGGACAACACCAGCAGGTCCTCGTCACCTCCTTCTTCGATGAGATGCACGGCTCGACGCACAAGGAATTCCGTTTTGCCGGTGCCGGGACCACCGACGACGAGCTGGGGCCCCGGTCCCGGGGCAATCCGCTGTGACCAATCGGCCGGGTCGACGCGAATGTCCGCGGTCATCGGCCGAATGGCAGGGGCGACTCGTGACGTCGTGTGGCACCGTCCGGGAGGATGTGGACGACGGCGACGTCGCGTGCCGTCAGCGCCGGAGCGATCGCCGTGGACCGGTGACACTGCGATGGTTCGGGCTCACGACACAGCACAACGGTGCGCGACGCCGAAGCGATCGCGATGAGGTTGTCGACGGCCGTGTCGATCTCGACCGGTGATTCCTCGCCCAGCGTTGAACCCATCCAGCGATACCCGATCCCGGCTTCGGCAGCGAATTCCTCGAGCCGGCGATAGTCGTAGTCCGGAGTTCGGGGGTCGTCGCGCGTGGCGCGGATATCGATGATCATGGAGATGCCGAACTCGGCGAGATCGCGTTCGAGATCGTCGAACGGTCGCTGCCCGTAACCGATGGTCCAGATCGTGGTCGTCATGCGCCCGCTGCCTCGCCGCTCGCGAACGCCGGACAGATGTCCTGATAGGAGCACCAGTCACACAAGACCCCGGTACGCGGGGGGAACTGATCGGTAGCGATCGCTTTCTCAATGGCGCTCCACAGGGCCTCCAACTGCCGCTGCATGGCGTCGAGTTGTCCGTCGTCGACCGGAATCTCCAGGACCGTCGGACCCGTGAGATACATGAGGCGGAGGGCAACGGGAGTTCGACCCTCCCGGATACGGATGAGGAGCGCGTAGATCTTGAGGGCGAAGAACGCCGACATGGCGAACCTCTCCGGAGGGGCTTTCCCGCTCTTGTAATCGGTGATCACGAGACCTTCCGGCCTCTCCTCCATGCGGTCGAGGATGCCGCGGATTGTCATGTCTCCGACGGCCTGCGTCATGTCGAGCTCGCGTGAGAGCGGATCGAACTGAGTGGGATCCTCCATCGCGAAGTAATTGTTGAGAATGGCGAGGCTCTCGATGCCCCAGGCCCGTTCGTCGTCGACGTTGGTGAATAGATCGGCGAATTCGTCGGGTTTGAGCTCCTGCCATGCCTCCCGGAAGAGGTTGGAGAGGCGCTCCGGGGTCCGTTCGGGTGCGGGCAACTCGAAGAGTCGATCAAGAGCGAGGTGAGCGGTCGTTCCTCTGGCCTGGTACACCGTCGGGGGCGTAGGGATTCGATCGATGGCGCTGAACTTGAACAGCTGAGGGCATCGCTTGAAGTCGCTCGCCCGTGAGGGGGAGAGGCTCTTGAG
>JAMBLK010000054.1 GCA_023336855.1 Actinomycetes bacterium | reverse complement strand
GAGATCGCCCTCGAAGATCAGTCGCCCCTTGTCGATGATGACCACCTGGTCGGCCACTGCCTGCACCTCGGAGAGGAGATGGCTTGAGACAAGGATCGTCTTGCCCTGTTGAGCTAGGTCCTGCAAGAGGGTTCGGATCTCGACAATACCCGCCGGATCGAGACCATTCATAGGCTCGTCGAGTATCAGGATGTCAGGATCTCGCAACAGGGCCGCCGCTATGCCGAGGCGCTGTTTCATACCGAGCGAGTATTCAGATACGCGATCTCCGCGCCGACTGGTGAGCTTGACGATCTCGAGGACTTCGTCAATGCGGGCTTTGGGCTGCCCGTCGAGCGCCGCGAGAGTCCGCATGTTCGCGTCCCCGGACAGCTTGGGGTAGAACGCCGGCGTTTCAATCAGAGCACCAACGTGTTCGATATACGTGCCGGGATGCTCGATGGACTCACCCAGAACTGTCGCCGCCCCCGAAGTCGGTCGGATCAAGCCGAGGAGCATCCTGATCGTCGTGCTCTTGCCGGCGCCGTTCGGACCAAGCAGTCCGATGACCCCTCCCTGCTCGACGTCAACGGTGAGACCATCCACCGCTGTCAGCGTCCCGAACTCCTTTGTGAGACCTTCGATCCGAATAGCGGTTCTCACGAGGAGGTGACTCCTTTGTTGCTGCCACGTGTCATGTTTCCGTTCTTTCCGCGTCGCTCAGGCCCGACTTGTACAAATCCGTGGAGGTAGTCCCCAGAATCTGCAAGTACAGCACACGAATCTAAGAGAATCGTGACGGCAGCCTAAGAAAGCCGTTGAATACTCTCGGAGGCGTTCCTCCTTGCTCCGACGGTCGAATCACGCGTTGTGTCCGTTCTGCCCGGCACCATTGCCGGCCCCGTGACCGCCGCGCTGCCCCTGTGAAGAAAGGATCGAGCCGTAGGTATCGCTGTCGAGCACGCTCGGTGTGTAGTCGCTCCCGGCCGATTCGAGTTGCGCCACGAACGAACGGAGGTGGTTCTCCGAACCGCTCAAGAGCCGTTCGTAGACCATCGCCACATCGGCAGGAATCGGCTCTTGGAGGTAGTCGGCGAGGTCCTCGATATCGACCTCCTCGATGAGGGCACCGACCCCAAAAGCGGCTTCAAGCGATTCGGATCCCATTTCCACCACGTCGTCGTACATGGCTTGGAGCTCAGGATTGGCGAAGACGCCGATGTCGCTATCGCCAACCGGATCTTCGAGTTCGTAAGCGTCGATAAGTCCAAGCACAGAGTCCATGTGTGTCTGTTCCGCCGCCGCGATGTTCGTGAACACCGGGACGCCCCACATGTCGGCGAGGGTCAAGTAGACGTCACGAGCCAACTTCTCCTCCTCGCGCATGAACACGAGGCCTTCAGCTTGTGATCCACTGAGTCCTTCCACGGTTGCCGCGGTTGGAACGGCGTCGGCCGCCGGAGTCGCTTCCACGACGGGCGTCGGGGCTGCGGCGGTCACCACCGGGTCGTTCGCCGCTCCGTATGCGACGGCCCCGATCCCGACGACGGCCACTACCGCCGCTGCACCGAGAAGGATTCTTTGTGATGTGTTCATACCGGTTGACATGGCATCTCCCTTTGTGAGTTTCGTAACGCAAGGAAAGCCAGCTCTGATGAAGCTCCGGCAGCCCGGGCTGTGAAGATTCCGTGAAGGCGTGAAGGATCGCGCGGGGCTGCAACTCGGATGCAACACCGCTGCTGCCCGGTCCCCCGATAGTGCCCCAATAGGTCATGCAGGCAAACGGAGAACGGGAGGCAGATCATGACCACAGCACCAGGACACAGCGGAGTTACGACCGTCGGTCCGGAGAAATCACACCGTTGGCTGCTCATGTTGGCACTCGTAGCGATCACGGCCGTCGGCATCGCCGCCGTCGCCATGATCATCAACCAGGCCGACACCGGGGTTTCGACCACTCCGGCAGTCGTAGCGCCCGTCGAAGTAGCCCCGGCACCCGTCGAGGTGCCTACCGCTGCGCCGGCGCTCATAGTACCGGTTCTAGAGGCGCCGCTGTCCCTGCAAGAGCTTGCTCTGATGAACGAGGCGGCCACCGGCCTCGTCCCTGCCGGCGTGCTCGCACAGGAGATGGCACTCGGAATCGAGAAGGCGCTTGAGAGCACTGCCCTCAGCGTCCAAGAGCTCGCCTTGATGAACGAGGCCGCCACGGGCTTGGTCCCGACCGGCATCCTCACAGACGAGATGGCAATCGGACACGAATTCGGATACGAGGCCACCGCTCTCAGCGGACTCGAATACGCCCTCATGAATGAAGCCGTCACGGGCTTGGTCCCGACCGGCATCCTCACAGACGAGATGGCCGTCGCCCGCACCATGGGGCTTGCCGAGGCCGTCCTTTCCGCAGACGAGCTCGCCTTGATGAACGAGGCCGCCACGGGCTTGGTCCCGACCGGCATCCTCGCAGACGAGATGGCGCTCGGCAGCGGGTTCGACTACTCGGCGACCATCGGCAACACGTCGATGAGCCCCATCGTCAACGCACTCATCGCATCCGACGCTGCCAGGTCCTACATCTCGCTCGAAGAGTACGAATTCATCTCCGAGGTCCTCCGCGGGCTCGTTCCGACGGGTGTTCTCGAAGACGAGATGGCAACACCGTAGGCAATCGTCGATCATCGGCCGCCGGGGTTGACCCGGCGGCCGAGTCGCGTCACTGTCGCGAATCGGAATCACCGAGCGACGGATCGTCGAGATTGTCAAGGATTCTCGGAAGGGCACCGAAACCACCCTTGAGGTAGCTGATCATGGCCGCCCGGAATGCCACATCGAGATCGATCCCCATTGCTACCGATCCGTCGAATCGGAATCGATCTGCCTCAAGGGCATCGTGTGCGATCACTCTCAGATTCACTCGCGAATCTCTTCCGTTGTACGTGCGATCGAACATACGGTTCGCAGCAATGAATCCTGAACCGCTCGACTGCGCGAGCTCGACGCCGAAGCCTGGACCCGCCAGGAACCTCATCAACTCCCGCACCTCCGGTCGATCCGTCACGGCCGCAGCGAACACCGCAGAGCCGAGCACGGTATCCGCGTAAGCCGGCTCGATTGACGGCATCACGAAGTAGGCCATCTGCCCGAATCTCACGGAGTGTGCGGGCAGATACCTGAGAGCGAGGCTCCCCTGATGATGGAACCAGCAGCCGGGAACATCAGACTGCATCGGGACGAGGCCATCCGATGTTGGCGCATCGATGGCGTAGTCAAGGCCCCCGTAGACATGGCCGGCAGGGAGAATGACTTCGCCGTACCGCTCGAACGCTTGCCGGATCGTCACGCTGTTGAACTTCAGATATCCGTTGACCCAGCGATCGTAAACTTCGAGACCGGCTCCGTGCAGAACAAGGTCCTCAACGAAGTCGGTCGCGGCCCATCCTCCAAGACCGGTCCCCGACTCGGCCACGCACCAAGGTGTGTGCCCCTCATCGACCATCTGCTCGGTAAGTTGAACGAGCTCATCCCACGTCGTCGGCACCGAGTATCCGGCGGAGAGAAATGCGGCCGCCGGGTACCACACGAGGCTCTTCACAGAGATACTCAACGGGACACCCCACAGAGCAGTCGCGTCCGGAGACGAGGGGTCCTGCGTCGTCATCATGTCGAGGAGGTATTCGTGATGCTCGGCGTTGAGCACCACACCGTCGAGATATGCTCCAACGTCCATGAATTCACGATCTGGGTACGCAGGGGCACCGAGGGGGAAGGCGATCCCCACGATGTCGTAACTGCCGAGCCGGTCTTCCGATCCGAGGTTCAATGGTGTCGCTACCACTTCGATCCCCGTACGCGAAGTGAACCGAGCAAGGTCCGCGGCGAACGCTCTCCCCTCCGCGCCACTCCACGGACTCAGAACATGGATCCTGGTTCCTGAGAGCGGTCGTTCGGGCACCTCAGGATCGTCCAGGAGCGGTTCGAACTTCGTTTCCTCAGTCACCTCGGGCAATCGAGTCGGGCACTCACCCCCGGTGAAGTACGTGTCACACTCGGCCTTGGTCAACATGCGATGCGTCCCAGAGCGTGCCAACTCCACGAGTTCGACCAACGGCAGGACATACGCCCCGACCCGGCCGCCCGACCCCTCGATGACGACAGCGTGGTCCGCATCGGGCGGGTACGGGATCCGCGCCGCCTGGATCGCCAAGTGAAGTGCCTCAACGGTGCGGATCGTGATGATCTGTCCCGACTCCTGAAGTCCCCTGACCGCGTGAAGGGCGAGCAGCAGACTCCGCTGCGGATCGGTTCCGATCGCGTCGTTCGAGCCCTGGACAAGAAGAGCGGCATGAACACGGGCCTCCGAGTCGACGGCGGCCTGCCGCTCTTGTGCCGCGACTGTCGCGTGCCGGTCCACGCTCCTGCTCTGGTTGATGGCCATCAAGGCGAGGACTGCAGCGACGACCGCAGCAACCGACATCACTGTGGCCAGGGCGATCGCCCGACGATGCGCGCGGACCTCGAGAGATCGTTCCCTGTTCGTTCGCACAACCTCGGCTGCGATCTCCTGTCGTCGGCGATCGAGGCTCGCTTCGAGGTAGGTCTGTTCGTCATCGGTGAGAACCAGGTGGGCGCGATCGTTCCACTCCTCGAATTGCTCCAGGTGGGAACCGGTGAGCAGATAGTCGGGATCGCTGCCCGATTCGCGCCACGTGTGGGCCTCGACGTCGAGCGACTCTCTCAGTTGGAGGTCGGCTCGCGCCAGAGCGACCCAGGAACGCAGTCGCTCCCAGTCGCCGATCAATGCCTCATGGACGAGAGAGATCGTCGGTCGGCGAGAGATGGGATCCCTGTCGAAGCCGATCAGGCGATAGCCGCCGAACCGGTCCAGCACTTCGGATGCCGACGGGCCGAGAGCCGTGACCTCATCGAGGGGAGCGTGCCGGCGGGTGACCGGACCGGCGTCGCCAACCGTCACGAGCAAGAAGAAGACTTGTTGGGCGATCGCCCGTTCACCTCTCGACAACGCCAGGTACGCGGACTCAGCTCGTCGGGCAAGGATGCCTCGCATCCCTCCTTCCTCCTCGTAGTCATCCGAGGTGATCGTGTCACCGGTTCGGGCATCGAAGAGCCTCATCAGGGCGTACTGGAGTTGGGGAAGCGCAGCCGGCTCTCGTTGCACGTCGGCGACGAGTCGTTCCACGAGCAGGGGTTCGAGCGTGACACCAATTCGCCTCGCCGGCTCGGTGATGGCGGAGCGCAATTCCTCAGCGTCGAGTGGAGTGACGGTCACCATGGCCCTGACGAACGGCTCTGCAAGTGTCGGGTAACGCAGCGGACGATCGTAGAAGTCGGCCCTGAGAGCGAGCATGACCGTGATGTCGCGCATCGGACACGAAGCAACCCGGGCAAGCGCCTCCAGGAACCGGTCACGAACGTCGGCCGTGGTCACGGTGAAGAGATCCTCGAACTGATCAACCACAAGTAGGACAGGTTGCTCCGGGTCGCCCGATCGACAGATGGCCTCGACGATCCCCGTCGGTCCGGATTCGAGCGTGTCAAGAAGCTCATCGCGATCGACCTCACCTTGCTCAACCATCGCAAGCTCTAGGGCTTCGAACGGATGCTCGCCGGGTTCCATGCGCATCACACACAGAGGGCCGCCGCGCTCGGCCTGACGGTTGCGTAGTGCGGGGATCACACCTGCACCTACAAGACTCGACTTTCCACAGCCGCTCGGCCCGATCACCGCAACGAGGCGATGACCGGAGTCCACTCGATCCACGATCGTCGCAACTAGGTGGTCCCGTCCGAAGAAGTCATCAGCATCACTCTCGGTGAACGACGCGAGTCCCTTGTACGGGTTCCTGACGGAGGCGGGATCGATTCCGTTCGGCCGGGAAGCCTGTTGGTTGTCGAGCGAAGCGTCCTGGTTGAGTATCCGTTCCTCGAGGGTCCTGAGCTCTGGAGATGGATCAATCCCCAGGTCACCCACGAGCACTCCCCGTGCCCGACTGTATGCCTTGAGAGCATCCGCCTGACGACCGGATCGGTACAGCGCGATCATCAGCTGTCCCCACAGCCGCTCCCGGTACGGATGCTCGGAGAGGGACCGCTCGAGCGAGCCCACGGCAGCTTCGTGATGACCGAGCGCGAGTTCGAGGTCGAATCTGTCCTCGACTACCGCCATCCGCTCCTCGTCGAACGGCAGTGCCCGACTCCGTATGCCGGGGTCGTCAACCAGATCTGACATCGCCGGCCCTCTCCACAGAGCCAGGGCCGCGTCGAACTCACGCAGGGCTCCAGGCGGGTCGCTGGCCACCATCTTGCGGGCGGTGGCGGCGAGCGCCGTGAAGCGATCGGCGTCTAATTCGCCATCTTCGACGCGCAGGCGGTAGCCGGGATCGACCGAAGTGATCCGTCCGTCTCCGAACACCTTCTTCAGTCGTGAAACGTAGGCCTGGATCGATCGGCGTGCGGTCGCCGGCGGATCATCACCCCATACAGCATCGATGATCGCGTGGGTCGAAGTGGTCCGATTGGCGTTGAGAAGCAGCACCGTCAGCACGGTGCGTTGTCTCCGTCCGCCAATCTGAAGCGACCCGTCCCCTGCGGACACCTCGAGAGGGCCAAGGATCCGGAAATCCATGGTGTCTCAACGGTACTCGTGCGAACACGATCCGGCCAGGGCCAGATTCCCTACCCGTCGAAGGAACATGCGATGGAATCGTCGAGCGATCGGGCCAGGTCGCCGCGATCGGCGATCACGATTTCATCCAGATCCAGCCACGCCGCCATCGCCTGGAGTTCCGCCGTCAACGCTGGGACGACCCTTGGTGCCTTGTGTCCCGGCTCGAGATGGGTCGCCTGCACGAGCAGACGCCGCCCCTGTCGGTCGGCCTTGAGGTCCACCCTCGCCACGAGATCTCCGTCGAGTAGGAACGGCAACACGTAGTACCCGTGCTGCCGCTGGTCCTCCGGCACGTAGATCTCGATGCGGTATCGGAATCCGAACAACCTCTCGACCCGGTCACGGTTCCAGACCAACGAGTCGAACGGACTCAACAGAGCGGTCCCTGCTGCCCGGCGAGGAATCGTCGCATCGGGATGGAGATAGGCAGGATGTCGCCACCCCTCCACGGCCACCGGGATCACAAGGCCCTCGGCGGCAAGGTCCTCGAGAATCGGACGGGCCGTCGGTTTGTGGAGTCGGTGGTAGTCGGCCAGGTCGGACACCGTGCCGATGCCGTGGTGGCGTGCGGCATCGACCAGGAGAGTCCGGTAGGCCTCGGTCCGGTCGGGCGCCGGCATCTTGACAATCGACGGAGGGACGACTCGATTCGGCAGGTCGTACCGTCGCCCGAACGTCGGAGACCGATAGGCGGTGACCCGCCCGGAGGCGAAGAGCCATTCGAGGGCATGTTTGCCTGGTGCATATCCCCACCAGGGTCCGCCGCGTTCACCGGCATCTTCGAGATCTGCAACCGTCAGAGGCCCCCTCACTGCGACCTGTCTCAGCACGTCTTCAATGTAGCCCGGCCGCTCGTCGATGAGTCTTCGGACGCTCCCCCACGGCTTCATCTCATCCATGCGGAATCGGAACGTTGGATACCGCTCAACCGGAATCAGAGATGCTTCATGCCCCCAGTACTCGAAGAGTTCACCGGACGAGACCGTCCAACGATCGAACGCAGCGCGGTCGTACGGACCGAGTCGGGAGAACATGGGGATGTAGTGGGATCTCTCCAGAACGTTGACAGAATCGAGTTGCAGCAACCCGACCCGATCCAACACACGGCGGAAATGGCGCACGTCGATGCGGCCGGTGGGGCGAGGCGTGCCGAAGCCCTGAGCGCTGAGCGCGATCCTGCGTGCCTGATCGTTCGTCAACGTTCGAGTCTTCATCGTTATCGCTCCTCCGCGAGCGCTACGCTACCCGGCCATGGTTCGAACACTCAGCGCCGCATTCCGCACGATCGTGCTCGTCCCGTTCTTCTTCGTCTACACCATCGCCGAGGCCGGATATGTGGTCTGGGTTGGGAGACGGAACCGAGAGTCCCCAAAGATCGAGCGGACGCTCCAGAGGTGGGCCAAACGGTTTCTCAGGATCCCACCCGTCGAGATGACGGTGGAAGGCCGCGAGCACGTCGAAGCCGGCCAACGATACGTCATCGTGTCGAACCACATCTCGAACTTCGATATCCCGGTTCTGTTCCGTGCGATTCCGACGCCCATCCGGTTCCTCGCCAAGAAGGAGCTCTACAAAATTCCGCTTTTCGGACCGGGGATGGACGTTGCCGGCATCGTAAAAGTCGACCGCGGCAGTGTCCGTTCGACTCGAGATGCCATCACCGAAGCGGCTCGTGAAACATATCGCCGCGGCTACTCACTCATGGTCTTCGCAGAAGGAACCAGGAGCAGGACCGGCGAGATGGCCGACTTCCACACCGGAGCGGTGAGAATCGCTCGCGACAACGAAGCGAGCCTGCTACCGGTGGTCATCTCCGGATCGTTCGACATCAACCCCCCTGGATCGAAGCTGATCTACCCGGGAACCGTGCACGTCAAGATCCTCCCACCGATCCCAAGCGCCGACATCGAGCCGAACCAGATTCGATCCGTCACAGACCGGATGAGAACAGACATGGGCAATGTCTATGACGAGCTGCGGGCTTCGCAGTAGCCCGTAATGGGGTCCCGAAATCCGTAGCCCGTATCGGGTCTTGCTGGTAGCTGGTAGCTGGCAGCTGGCAGCTCCTCAGTCGTATATCCCCACCAGCCATGTCTGACCGTTCTTGATCTCACAGAGGAACGCGCCGGCTGATGTGACGATCTGATACTGGTCTCCCGGCTCCTCTCCCTTCCACCAGCGCCCGACCCGACGCCACGGACCGGCCCATGATCGGACCGTCACCCACCGGCTTCCGAGACGAACACGCACCGGCATCCCTCGGTCCCACTCGATATGGAACGGTTGAGGATCTGGCGGTACGAGTGCCGGCGAAGGCCCGGGGACTCGCCCCGGCCATGGTGCCTCTGGATCCCGCGCCCGCACCGGCGGCTCTCCCCACCGATGCCACGCGACCCGGTCACCCGGTTCGCGCCCTCCTTGCGGATGAGCCTGGAGCAGCCCGTCCAGACCCACGATCGCCTGGGCCTCAGCGAGTGCACGATATGTCTCAGACGCTGCTCGTGCATCCTCTCCGAGGGAGAGTTGCCGCCCCACTCCCGATAGATCGGCCGGTTCGATCCTCAACGCCGCAAGCCCACCCCGGATACCGGCCCCGACGCCGTCGATCCACGCCCGAAGCTGCCATCTCACTCGTTCGGCGATCGCTCGATCGTCAAGTGGATCAGCGCTTCTCCACGTTCGCGATCGGGTTGTGCCATCAACGGCCTCTGCTTCGATCACGATTCGAAACGGCGCTGCTCCGACGGCCGCAAGGGCCTCGATCAGCCGGCTTGCCATCGCGCGCGCAACGAACGATGCCTGCTCGAGATCCTCAAGTGGAGGCGAGAACCGCTCTACAACGGTCAGATCGACGGGGAGATCTCGAGGGTTCGGGAGACGATCTCGACCGGAAGCAAGACGATGAGCATCAAGTCCCACGGATCCGAATCGGGAGGCGATGGCGCTGCCGGGGAGGCGAGCGAGTTCACCGAGCGTCGTGATCCCGAGCCATCGGAACGTCGCTACCACCTCCTCTCGATCGATCGCCGAGATGTCGAGCGACGCGAGAAACGACGCATCGTCTTCAACAATGTGGAACGGAACATCACCGGTTGTTCCGGCGGCGGCATGCTTCGCCGCAAATGGACCGTCGGCGAGTCCGATCCGGTACCCGTCTCCGGCCACCCGATCGATCTCTTTCACGACCCGTTCGACAAGCAGATCCTCGCCGCCGTAGTAGCCGACGGCTCCGGCCACCGGGACGAAGATCAACCCTGGTTCGACAATCTCGACCTTGGGAACGAGAGCCTCGACCTCGGTAACGACCCGTTCGAATGCAACCATCTCCGCCGAATGGTCTCGTTCAACCGTCGTAACCAGTGGGCAGATCCCCTCCGCCTCACCCCTTCTCATCCCGCGGCGGATCCCGGCAGCGTACGCAACAGCATTCACCGCCTCGACCCGCCCATTGGCGCCTACCGCCTGGCCGGGTTCATCCTGCGGCACTCCGGGTTTCCGCAGCGGCCACTCCGGATACCACACGCAGAGCGTTCGAGCCATCGTCCTCCATCTCGATCGTTCGGGTCATCCCTTTCATGGCCTTTCCAGAAGCGGTGATCCGGGTCTTCCTCTGCTCGATCCGGCCGTGCCCCTCCGCGGTCCCCGTCCACGTGGTTTCGCGAGCTTCGAGCACCAGATGGGCGACACCGGTTGGCACCAGACGGTCGATGGGACGGAGCAAGAGGGGTGTTCCGCGATTCCTGGCAAGCGCAGCGAGTTTCCGGATCGATACATCTTTCGCCCCGGAAGGAATCTCGGCCATCACCGCGGTCGCACCGTCGAGGAGCGCAGCGGCAACCCTCCCCCACCTAACGACCTCATGGCAGCGTGCTATCACCAAGCGATCAGGGTCGATTCCGACCTCCCATGCCGCGACGGGACTCAACCAACCGCGTACGTCGAGATAGGCGACCGTCCCCTCGGTATACCCGGAGAGCATGACGAGCCCCAGCCGTGTCATGCCGAGACCGGGATCGCCAGAGAGCACCGCGACCTGGCCCGGATCAAGAGTTGGAAGCCCTTGATCGGTACTGAGTACTGAGTACTGAGTACTGAGTACTTGGGCCTGCTCATGTCTCATATCTCACGTCTCACATCTCGCTCTGGATCGAACACCCTATCGAACATGTGTTCGATTCGCAAGTGGTGTAAACTACCCGGGAGCCAGCAACAAGAGGAGCATGTTCGTGTCGATTGCGAAGGTAGTTGAGATCACCTCCACGTCTCCGGGTAGCTTCGAAGACGCTATCCGGAAGGGCATCGCCAAGGCGCAGAAGACCATCGACAATGTTCGGGGAGCCTGGATCTCGGAACAGAAGGTCATATTGGCCGAAGACGGAACGATCAAGCATTTCCGCGTCGACATGAAACTCACCTTCATACTCGACGACTAAGAATCCGTCTCGATCCCACAGTGGAAGAAGCCCCGGGCATCAACCGGGGCTTCTGTTCATCAGCGACGCCCTTCCCAGGAGGAGTTGCTTCGAGTCGTTCAATAGTGTTCCTGAAGCAACTGCCTGGCGTGTCGGTCATCGATGCCAGCCTCACGCTCCCCAGTGATTTGAGATGTGATTTCCTGCAAGGCCGCAATGTCGATTGCAGGCACTCGGTAACCACCGTCACCTCGATTCAAAACGTAACCCGCCGCACGGAATACGTGAATCGCCCCGAGTTTCATAGAGACTCGGGGCGATTCACCGTTCCATGTGAATTGGAAGTCGGCGTTGCCTTGCGTGAGAGTGTGACGGAAGTAGAACGTATCGTTGGATGGTCGGAACATCGCAGGTGTGTCGGCTCCGTCAACAATGCCCCAGTCACCGGCTACGAACCGGTCACCGGGATCACCGAAGTAGAACTGTCCGTCAGCTATTCCGGTGGTGAGGGTGTTGCGGTAGTAGAAGAATCCGCTTGTCTCACGATGCAAGCCAATCTCATCTATACCATCACCGTCCCAGTCGCCCACGACGGGTTTGTCGCCAGTGTTGCCGAACAGGAACGAGTAGTCAGCTGCACCAAGCCCGCCTTCGTTCTCGCCGAGTTCGTTCATGATGTAGAACCGAGCCTCTGAGAGGCGGTAGATGGACAGTGAATCAAGCCGCCCATATCGAAGCCTATGCGCCGAGGGTTCCCGATGGCACAATGGTTCGGTGAAGTACTCCACTGCGGTTCGTCGGTTGGGATCGGTCGCCGACGGTCTTTCGATGATCGATGGGGTCGATGCGTTGGAGGTTACGGACGCCTATGTGTTCGGAGAGCTTCTGGATGGTCCCGAGTCGCTGGATGTCGTGTCGGTAGCTTTCGTCGTAGATCTCCCGGTTGACGAGGTTCCATGGCGTTCTCGGTCTGTGGCGTTGGAGGCGTTGGCGTCGTTGATGCGGTTGGATAAGGTCCCGGTGGATCGGTTGTGGCGCCCGGCGGGTTGGCCTGTGTGGAACCACGCGATCGTGCGTGCGGTTCGGTTCTGGTCCCGATCGGACGGGACCGATGCCGACGTCCTGGCCCTGTTGGGGGAGCACCGTTTCGACGACTTGGCGTACGTTGGTCCTCCGGGGCGTGAGCGGTATCTCGAACAGCTCCGGATTGAGAGGGCTGCCGCCCGACGACACCTGCGTCACGTGTTGGATCGATATCACGATCGGGACTGGCAGCGGGCTCACCGTTCCTACACGATGTACCCGGAGGATCATCTGTGGTGGGCGGCGGAGGCGTTCGTTGAGTTGGATGATGCGATCCGCGACGAACTCGCCGACCAGGATTGACAGTCGGCTGACAAGCAGGCGTTACCGGATCAGTTCCGGGTCAGCGAGACGGTGCCGTCAGCGGCTGGCTCCTGCGACGAAGGTGGCGACGATGTAGGTGGCGTGTCGGTCGAGGGAGCGTCGTGCCCGGTCGTAACGCATCGTCGTCCTGGGGTCGGCGTGCGACGCGGCTTCCTGGACGTCACGGAGAGGAACGCCGGCGTCGAGGGCGGCGGGTCAGCGAAGCTGTGTCGCAGCGAGTGGGGGCTGATTGTCTTGTCGATCCCGGCCCGTTTCGCCAACCGGCGTACGACCCGGGCTGCTTGGTGCCGGTTCATTCGCTGTCCGGTGTCGGTGGT
>JAMBLK010000053.1 GCA_023336855.1 Actinomycetes bacterium | reverse complement strand
TCCAATCCGGAGTCCGTCTCGTCGAGAACGGCCAGATCCGGCTCGAGAACGGCCATCTGGAGCACCTCATTGCGCTTCCGCTCACCCCCGGAGAAACCTTCGTTGAGGTACCGGTCGGCGAATGCTGGATCCATGTCGAGGTCCTTCATCGCCTCGACGACCTTGAGGCGTAGCTCGAGCACCGTGTAGTCGATACCGGTGCGATTAGAGAGAGCCGCACGTAGGAAGTTGATGACAGATACGCCGGGAATTTCCTCCGGATACTGGAATCCGAGGAACATGCCGGCGCGGCCCCGCTCATCGGGCTTCGCCTGGGTGATGTCTTCGCCTTTGTAGGTGATCGTGCCCTGAGTCACCGTGTAGGAGGGATGGCCGAGCAAGACGTTGGCAAGTGTCGATTTGCCGGAACCGTTGGGACCCATGATCGCGTGGATCTCTCCCGGATTGACGGTGAGGTCGACGCCCTTGAGGATCTCGACTCCCTCGACTGAGGCGTGCAGATTGTCGACGACGAGCAGCGGTGTCATGAACACGAGATTAGGCCCGTGTCGACCCATAGACGATAGGGTTTCTCCTATCCGCGTAGTGCTCCGAAGACCGAGGCGAGTCGATCCGTGTCGACGTCGTCGAGATGCGCATACTCCTGGATGTAGAAGCGTCCGATGCCCATCTCTTTCAGATCCGATATGACGGCTGCTGCTTGATCGGGCACGCCACGCGGGATGTTCCGCTCGGCAAGGAAAGTCTCGTACTCGGTGGCGCTCATGTCTCGCTCTGAACCCTGGTCCGTGAGCATGGCGGCGTATTCGTCATCGGTGGCAGCAACGACGGCGGGACCCACGAAACTCACCTTCACACTGCCGGGTTCCCTCCCTGCAGCCGCCTCGGCGGCACGCATGACGTCGAGGCGCCGTTCGAGCGTCACCCGGTCGGTGACGAACATGTTGTACTCGTCTGCGAAACGGCCGGCGTACGAAGGTGTCTTCTTCATCCCTCCTCCACCGATCACGATGGGAAGGTTCGCCGGACGGGGGAGAACGTCGATCGGGGCGAGGCTGTAGTAATCACCGGCGAACCCCTCGCCCGTAGCGAACGCGGCGTGCAGATACGAGAGCGCTTCGTAGAAGCGATCGAAGCGCTCACCGAGTTCAGGGAGATCCATCCCGAGCATGTCGTGCTCGCCTTGCATCCATCCGGTCCCGACACCAAGAGCGAAACGACCGCGGGACATCTCATCGAGCGTCGTCGCGGTCTTCGCTATCACTGCCGGATGACGGAACGTGATCGGTGTGACGAGCACGACCAGCTGGATCGAGTCCGTCACCTCAGCGAGACCGCCGAACGTCGTGAGAGCATCCGTGGCCGGAGCCGACCGTTCCTGGTCCAGATAGTGATCGGAACGGGCGAACGCGTCGAGGCCCTGCCCTTCCGCCCACAGGACGAGTTCCCGAAGGCGTGCGTAGCTGCCACCAACCTGGGGCTCGACCATCAATCCGAGTTCCATGGTTCTACCTATGAGAGACCGTTCATGAACTGTACGAGCTGGTCGATGCCGATCCTCCCTGCAACGCGGGCAGCGATAGTGCCGTCGCTGTTCACGAAGACCCAGAAGGGGAATCCGCCGGACCCGAAGGTGCGGTAGACGCTGTCGTCGGCGTCGTCGACGACGACCGGAACGGTCCATCCTTCCCGATCCAACCACTCAGACGCTGGATAGTTGTCGCGGGTCGAGTCCATCGCTGTTGCGACCGAGTACAGGTCGACGCCTTCAACGCCGCCGCCGGAATCGAGCCAGGCCTGCACCTCGGGGACCTCGTTCTGGCAGTGAGGGCACCAGTGCGCGAGGAGCACGATCGCCTTGGCCCTGCCGTCGTTCTCGATCCGCACTTCGTTCCCGTCGAAGTCCGCGCCGATCACGATCGGGGCGGTTTCTCCCGTCGCCGAGGTATCGACTGCAGCGTCGGGCGGCATCAGCGGGAGTTGTCCCTGAACCTGGGGCTCTCCGTATTCCGCTCCCACTTCCGTGTTCCCGGCGAACACAACAGCGACAACGGCGAGGACCGCGATCACGGCGAATACGATGCCGACGATGGGAATCGACCGGGGCTTACCGGACGATTGCGGCTGGTTCTTAGTTGTTCCGGCCATGGGACTCCTCTCGGGGACGGGCAATGATGGCCGTCAAGCGGCGCTATTGGAGCGATCGACGTAGAGCAGAGCGAGAATCAGCAGGAACCCGCTCAACGCCATGTAGGGAATCGTTACAAATCCGAACAGGGTGAAATAGGCCGCGGTGCAGGGCACGCCGGACGAGCAGGTCGATCCGTTGAGTTCCGGGAACGCCTGAACGATGCGGTGGTAGAAAGCGATGACGGCACCGATCACGGCCAGAGACGCCGCGTAGATGCGGACTCCCTGGTCCTTCCTCAATGCCGAGATCCCGAGGATGACGACGAGGGGATACATCGCGATCCGCTGGTACCAGCAGTACGTGCATGGGATCAGGTGAACGATCTCCGAGAGATAGAGACTGCCGAGCGTTGCGGTCGTAGCGACGGCGAAACCGAACCACAGTTCGAGTCCGCGGATGGCGCCGAAGACCTGTTCTCGCAGGGCATGTCCCGATGGCCCGGTCCTGCCGGCGAATCCAATCACCAAGATGCCGATCGTGGCGGCGTTCGCCGCGAGGGCCAGGAGCGCGAAGAAGAGACGTATCGAGTGGAAATCCATAGTGCGGGAACCTACCAGTGGTCGGGTCATTGGGAGGCATATTCTTCGGTGGTCGTCGATTGCCGGTATCCGGTATCCGGTCCTCGGTATCCGGTACCAAGCCTCGCTGTCTGCTATTCCATGTCCCTTCGTATCATCACCCCATGCAGACGAACAGACTCCTCATCGCTGTCGCGGCACTCATCGTCATGGTGTTGGTCGCGGCTGGATGTGGCGGCTCCTCAGAAGACACCACGACGACCGCAGACGGAGACGCGTCGGGCGTCGTCTTCGGAAGGGGCTCAGTTCCCGAGACCGTGCCAGATTCGTTCCCGATTCCGGACGAGGCCGTTATCGGAGCAACGCTGATCGATACGAATCGTGGGCTCACGGAGATGATCATCACGTTCCCCGCAGCGGTGGAGGCGGTGGTGATGTACTACGAGGACAATCTGCCCTTGGGCGGATACGAGATCACGGAATCTGACGGGACAGACGGCGAATGGGCGATGAAGTTCAACGGCGAAGGGATTGATGGGGAGATCCGCATCAAGGCGGGTGGCAGCGGTGTGTCCTCCGCAACAGTTCGACTCACCGACGTGTAGCGCGACTATCGTCGAAGTATGACCCGACTTCGTAGATTCGAGCAAAACCGATTCATCGGAACTCGTGATGACATGATCGTCCACGACTGTGACAATGCTGATGATTTCGCCGCGCTCGAGGCGAGAGCGGAGAAGCAAGATCTCATGGGAGAGAAGCTGCTCCAGGCGTTCGGACCCGACACACTTGACGAAGCCCGGAATCGAGGATTTCGCCCCCGTTGACAGACTTCATCGACTTCCATGTGCATCCTCCGGTCACGGAACTCATTGAAGGCCCCTTGGCGCCGTATCTCGGGAATCTGGTCAGCTGCGCCGACAGTGAAGTTACGAGCATGTCGGTCGACGATGTTGCCGCTCAATACCTTGATCGGAACGGACGCGCCGTCTTGCTGGGATGGGATACCGAGACGGTGACACGCCGTCGGCCCTTTTCGAACGAAGATGTCGCTGCGATGGTCGAGGCCCATCCAGAGACCTTCGTTGGATTCGGATCGATCGACCCGGCAAGGGGTGCGAGAGCTGTCGCAGCCGTGCACGCTGCCTCCAGACTGGGTTTGGCGGGTATCGCGTTCCACCCGACCGGTCAGGGCTTCGACCCCATGTCAACCGCTGTGTTCCCCATCTATGAGGCCGCGGAGGAGCACGGACTGATCTGCCTCTTCCACACGGGTTACTCACGGCTCGGCGCCGGTCATCCGGGTGGCGCCGGTCTCCACCTCGCTCGGAGCAACCCGCTTGCCATCGATGTCATCGCGGCGGCCTTCCCCGACCTGCCGATTGTCATCGCCCATCTCGGCAGGCTCTGGCAAGACGAGGCCATCGCTGTTGCTGCTCACAAGTCCAATGTGTGGCTCAACCTGGTCGGCGCGTCTGCGCACGCATTCGCGGGAGATCACAACCGACTCGGAGATCTCGATCTCGACTACTGCCTGTTCGGGAGCGACTGGTGCTTCTCGTCTCTCGACCGAGCGCTCGCAGGGTGGGATTCTGGAGAGGTTGATCCCCGAGTTCGCAGGATGGTGCTCCACGACAACGCGGTTCGTCTACTGAAATCAGCCGGTCGTTGAACGGACGATGACTCGCGAACCACGGCGGGACATGAACCCCAGTTCCGCTAGTCTGGCGGCGCTCAAGTTCGGAGGAAGCAGTGCACGACGTCGTCATCATCGGTGGAGGGCCGGGTGGATACGCGGCCGCTCTCTACGCTCACAACTACGGTCTCTCTGTCGCGCTTGTCGAGAAGGATCGTCTCGGTGGTACATGTCTCGTACGAGGGTGCATTCCGGCCAAGACCTGGCTCCAAGCGGCTTCCGTCTACCAGACCGTTGCACGGTCGTCTGAGTTCGGCGTCGACTCGTCCGAACCGGTTCTCAACTGGACGGCTGCGCTGGCGCGGAAGAATCAGATCGTCGACGGCCTCGTCAAGGGCCTTACCGGGCTTCTGAAGACCCGGGGTGTCGAAGTTCACAACGGGTTCGGCCGGATCGTCGACGGTGGGGTCGAGGTGACCGCTCTCGACGGGACGACAACAGTCTTGCCGGCCGTGGCAACCGTTGTCGCCACCGGCTCCGTTCCCCGCACGATTCCCGGTTATGAGATCGACGGAGAGCGGATCGTCACCAGCGACCACGCCCTCGACTGGGATCACCAACCCGACCGCGTCGCGGTCATTGGATGCGGAGCGATCGGTGCTGAGTTCGCATCGATGCTCGCCGATGTCGGGAGCGAGGTCTTCCTCTTCGAAGCCCTTGATCAGATACTCCCCGGCATGGAACCCGAAGCGGCCAAAACTGTGGGACGCGCATTCAGGAAGAAGCGCATCAAGGTCAAGACGGGAACGCAGGTCGGTGCGCCCGTGATCTCCCCAACGGGGGTAACAGTCCCGGTTGGCGACGAATCTGTCGAAGTCGATGTAGTCCTGGTCGCCGTTGGCCGGGCACCGGTCACCGACGGCATCGGGCTCGAAACGGCCGGAATCGATACCGACCGTGGTTTCATCCCCGTCGATCTCGAGACGATGCAGACCGTGGTCCCGAACATCTATGCCGTGGGTGACATCGTCGCCGGGACCCCGCAATTGGCCCACGTCGGCTTTGCCGAAGCCATCGCTGCGATTACCCACATCGCCACGGGCGAGACAGCGGCGGTTAACTATCGGGCGGTTCCGATGGTCGTCTACACGCACCCGGAGGCGGCATCAGTCGGCCTCACAGAAGCCCAGGCGATCGAGCAAGGGTTCGACGTTGAAGTGACGAATCACGGAATGCGCGGTGTCGGTCGCGCCATCATCCACGGTGAGACCGGTGGGGTTGTCAAGATCATCGCTCAGAAGGACGGCCCGATGCTCGGTGCGACCGTGGTCGATCCGATCGCAGGCGAGATCATCCACGAGCTGATGTATTCGGTCGGTTGGGAAGCCCTACCCTCAGAAGCCGCAGCGTTCATTCATGCCCATCCCACGATCTCCGAAGGCATCGGCGAGACGTTGCTGGTTGCCGGCGGGCGGCCATTGCATTGATGATGAGAACTGAAGCCCGGACACGAAGGAGCACAAACGAATGTCCGTGACGGTGACGATGCCACAACTCGGCGAGACGGTGACCGAGGGGACGATTCTGAGTTGGGCCAAGCAGGCCGGTGAGTCGATCGTGGAAGACGAAGTGCTCGTGGAGATTTCGACTGACAAAGTCGACACGGAGATGCCATCGCCGGCATCCGGCGTGATCAGCGAGATTCTCGTCCAAGCCGGAGAGACCGTGGCCGTGGGAACTGCGATCGCGATCATCGGCGAACCGGCCGAGATGGTGACTCCCGAGGAGCCGACGATCGAGCCGGCGAGTGCCCCGGCAATGGGTCCCACCGGTGCCCCGGCAATGGGTCCCACCGGT
>JAMBLK010000052.1 GCA_023336855.1 Actinomycetes bacterium | reverse complement strand
AGCGAGGCAGCGTACGGGAACGTTGGGACCTCCGGTGACGCGTAGCGACGCACCGGCGCATCGAGCCAATCGAAGGCGCGCTCGGAGATCTGTGCCGAGACTTCGGCTCCGTATCCGAGGAATTCGTTGTCTTCGTAGACGATCAGCACCTTGCTCGTGCGCTTCACGGCCGCCTCGATCGTCGGCCAATCGAGCGGTTTCAGCGACCGAAGATCGATGACGGTCGCGTCGATCCCCTCTGTGGCGAGACGGTCGGCGGCCTCCACCGAGAAGTGGGCCATGGAGCCATAGGCGATGATCGTCAGGTCACCGCCCATCCGTCTCAGCGCAGCCCGACCGATCGGGATGCGATGGTCGCCCTCGGGAACCGGGCCGACGGCGAGGCGGTAGAGCTTCTTCGGTTCGAGGAACATCACCGGATCGGGATCGTCGATCGCTGAGAGGAGGAGTCCCTTGGCGTCTGCCGGGGTCGAAGGTGTCACGATCTTGAGACCCGGAATGTGGGCGTAGAAGGACTCGATCGACTGAGAGTGGTAGAGCGCACCGTGGATCCCGCCCCCGTAGGGTGTGCGGATCACCATCGGGCAACCCCAGCGACCGTTCGTCCGGTAGTGGATCCTGGCGACTTCGGAGAGGATCTGATCGAACGCAGGGTGGATGAAGTCTGCGAACTGGATCTCTGCGATCGTTTTTGTGCCCGTGGCTGCGATTCCAACACCGAGGCCGATAATCACCGATTCTGCCAGGGGAGCGTTGAACGATCGCCCGGAGCCGTACGCATCGGTGAGTCCGGCTGTCGCTTTGAACACGCCACCTTTCGGGTCGGCTACGTCCTCACCGAAGATGACGGTCTGGGGGTCGCGTCCCATCGCGTAGTGCAACGTCCGGTTGACAGCCGTGATGAGGTTGATCTCCTCGCCGGCGAGCGCGGGTTCCATGGTCTCAACGGCAACTGAGGGAACGATCGGATTCGCGTACACATGGCTCGTGGCGTCCGTTGGGTCTGGAGCGCTCTCTGCATTCGTCGCCGCGCGGCGGATGAGGTCGGTGACCTCAGCCTCAAGTTGCTCTTCGGCTGCGGCGTCGAGGGCGCGTTGCTCGACGAGGTACTGGCGGAACTGGGGAATGGGATCCTTCCTCCGCCACAATTCGACCTCTTCGCGTGTTCGGTACAGCTTGTCGTCGTCATCGGACGTGTGTGCGTAGTAGCGGTAGGTCTTCGCCTCGATCAGTGTCGGACCCTCTCCCGCCCTGGCCCGAGCGACGGCCTCGGTCGACGCGGCGTACATGGCGAGAACACTGTTGCCGTCGACGACGACGCCCTCCATCCCGTAGCCCGTGGCACGATCTGCGACCTGGCCTGCGACCTCTTCCGCAGCCGGTACGGAGATCGCGTACAGGTTGTTCTGAATGACGAAGATCACGGGCAGCTTGTGAATCCCGGCGAAGTTCATCGCCTCGTGCCAGTCGCCTTCAGAGGTTGATCCTTCACCACCGGAGACGTAGACGACGCCATCGGAACCGCGCCGTTTGAGCTCGTACGCGACACCGACCGCGTGGGGATACTGGGTGGCGATCACCGACGAATGAGTGAAGAGATTCAGGTCGGGTTCGGACCAGTGGTTCGGCATCTGCCTGCCTCCCGAAGACGGGTCGGCGGCTTTGGCGAACTGGCCCATGAAGATGTCTTCGGCCGATATACCCAGGCCGATGTTGAAGGCGATGTCGCGGTAGTACGGCAACGACCAATCGCGCTCCGGATCGAGAGCCGCGGCGATACCGATCTGCGTGGCTTCGTGACCCGACACCGAGACGACGAACGGAATCCGACCCTGCCGGTTCAGGGCCCAGATCTTCTCGTCGAGTCGCCGCGAGATGAGCATCTTGCGGTAGAGATCGACGAGGTCTTCCTTTGTCAATCCGAGACCGAAGTGGTCGATGTGGCCGTCGTATCCGGTGGTCACGGCGTTCCTTTCACTGCTCGATTGGCGGCTACCTGTGGCGGGAGCCGCCGGCTTGATCGATTCTCCGCTGAGCGAACCGCACCGCAGCATCATGCGTGTCCACGCCGTCGATATCGGCGGTCTCGAACACGGTGACGAGGTTGTCGTGGATCCGGTCAACCATCTCACCGGCTCGTTCGGCCGAGTAACCGCCGGTCTCGGCCGCGATGTTGATCACGCCGCCCGCGTTCACGACGAAGTCCGGGGCATAGAGGATGCCTCGCTCGACGATCCGTTCGATGTCGCTGTCAACCGCCAGCTGGTTGTTGGCGCAGCCGGCGATTGCGACACAACGCAAGCGAGAAATCGTCTCTTCGTTGAGCGTGGCGCCGAGGGCGCACGGAGAGAAGATGTCACACTCGACGTCATAGATCTCGTCGACGGAGACCTTCGTTGATCCGTAGGTCTCAATGGCATGCGCAACCGAGTCGGCCTCGGCGTCGGCGACCACGGTCTCCGCGCCGACCTCGGTGAGGCGTCGCACGAGATCCATACCGACCTTCCCGACACCCTGGACGGCGACGCGGCGCCCTGCGAGATCGGTCGATCTCCAGAGGCGCTCTCCGATCGCGCGAAAAGAGGCCATGACCCCGCGTGCGGTGGCTGGGGATGGATCACCCGAACCGCCCTGAGAGAAGGGAAGGCCGGAGACCCAGGGAGTCTCTTCGGAGATCAGCACCATGTCGTCGGTCGTCGTTCCGACGTCAGCCGCCGTGACGTATCGGCCGCCGAGGGAGTCGACGACACGCCCGTATGCACGGATCAGTTCTTCACTCCGGAGCGTGGCCGGGTCGCCGATGATGACGGCCTTGCCCCCACCGAGGTCGAGACCGGCGGCAGCGGACTTCAGGGTCATTCCCTTGGAGAGCCGCAAGACGTCCCGCAGCGCCGCTTCTTCATCGGGATACGGATAGAAGCGAGTCCCGCCGAGAGCGGGACCGAGAGACGTGTTGTGAATCGCGATGATCGTCCGCAGACCACTCTCGTGGTCTACGCCGAAAAGTACCTCTTCATGCGATTCGGTACCGATCGCTTCGAATACTCCCAACGCGACTCCTTTCGACGTACCACCAAGGACACGGTTCGAGACCCGAAACGATTCTAACTGAGAGGTTCCCCGTCAGTTCCGGGACCTCGGCCGGTACCATCTCCGGATGATCAGCACGGCTTACCTCAGGGTTTTCGTCACCGGTGATGCCGCCGACACCGAACCGTACGACGAGACCGTCGCCGATGATCGCGTGGTCCGCTCCGATGGTCGATTTCTCTGGGACGAATCGCTGCGAGAAGACGCTTTCGTCACCGTCTGGAACGGTATCTCATACCTGTGTCCGCGCAACATCCGGCTCCGGATGGTCGAAGGAGTGCTGGCCTTCTCTGGGACGTATCCGAAGATCCCGCTTGTGAGCGAGGAGGAGCGTGAGTCGTTCAAACAGGAACTGGCCGGCCTTCGCTCAGCCAACCGGAGAAGCCACATCCTCGCTTCTCCTTGGCACGTTCCGCTGCGCTGGTTCGGTGCGTTCAATCCCTCTGAACGGGAGGTCTACGAACGTCGCGACAGTCTCGGCATCCGCTACCGCACGGAACTCGGTGAGGCCGTCGATCGCGTCGGTTGGGCTGTTCGTGTGCTCGACGGTGCCGGCTTCCCCGAACCGGTTGTTGATCAAGTTCGTGATCTTGAGCGGTGGCTTGCGGAATTCCCAGCCGGATCGATGCTGGAACTCGACTACGCCACAGTGGCCGACCACTTCGCCGACGCGGACCTCACGTTCGATGAGTCCGCCGAGGATGTGCGTCGGAGCCTCGAGGCTCTTGAAAGCGGAGATGGTGAAGCGTCCCGCGCCGCATACGGGCAGGTCTCCCGACGGTGGGCAAGTCGTCAGGCTCTCACGTTCGCGAACTGATTACCGAGCGGTTGTGACACCGCCGTGTGAGGCATCGCAGGTATCGTTCACCTGCCAGCGAAAGGATCGATGTGACCAGTGACTACCCGGCCGTACCCGAGCCTGTTCCCTCCGAGTCGCGTGGCTGGGCTACGGCAGCTCACCTTGTTCCACTGATCGGCCTTGGATTCATCGGACCGCTCGTTATCTGGCTGATGAAGCGCGACGAGGATCCGTTCGTCGAGTACCACGCTCGGGAGGCATTGAACTTCCAGATCTCGCTGATCATCTACGTGATCGCCTCAATCCTGCTTCTGTTCGTGATCATCGGGTTCATTCTGCTCCCCGCGGTTCTGATCTTCGCCCTGGTCGT
>JAMBLK010000051.1 GCA_023336855.1 Actinomycetes bacterium | reverse complement strand
TCGACCGCGACCGAGACTTCGATGGTCATCCCTGAATCGATCTCGAGTGCCCGCGCCTCGGCGTCCCCGAAGGGGGCAGCGAGCGTGATGGAGAGAAGCAGCGCAAACAGGATCGGCATCACCGGAAGCGTACCTGCGATGCGCACGCCGCTGCGTCGAGCCTGCTACTTCCTGGCGCTGATCGCGGACAATCCTCCGTCATCGGCCACGACAACCGGCATCGGAGATGAGATCCTCCCAACGTATGAGCCCCCGGGTCCGTTGTGCTCTGTCGCAAGGAATACGTACTCATCATCTATCTCGATGACCTTGCCCGCGTGCAGCGATCCCTGGGGATCGGCGAAAACGAATGGTGTCGGGCCAAGCCGGTAGGGACCAAGCAAGGAGTCCGCGATGAGATATCCGGTGCCGGTGAGCGCATTGTCGACGCCCGGTTGAACCCGCCCGGGAACACAGAACAGCAAGTAATGGCGGTCACCGATCGAGATCTGCTGCGGTACCTCCATGTGCCCATATGTGCCGGAGTCGGTCACCGGGGGCTGAGCCTCCCAGTTGAGGAGGTCTCCGGAGGTCGCGTGGCCGATCACGCCCCTCGTCGCGGCCGGGCCTATCGCGACACGAGCTGTGATGAACATGTGGAAGCCTTCCCCGTCCGGGTCGGCGAAGACCCACGGATCGCGCCAGGCCTCCTCGTACCAGGCGTCGAAATCGAGCTTCTCGTACCAGCGCGCGTCGGCCTCGCTGAGCGGATTCTGTGAGACCTTCTCCCACATCAGGAGGTCGTCGGAAACAGCAGCTCCGATCCGCTGAACCTTGCCCCCATCCAGGGTCGAGACGCCCGAGTAGAACATCCACCACTGATTGCCGGTCCGCACGACGCTTCCGGTCCAGGTCGCTAGGTCATCCCACTCCCCTGTCGGCCCGGCCGGGAACGGGTCCGGGAGACGCTGCCAATCTCGGAGATCTTCCGACACCGCGTGGCCGATGCGGGCATTGTGGTGCCGAGCCTCAGGATCCCCGAGCGACTTCGGTGCATGAAGGTAGAAGGCGTGCCAGTCTTCGCCATCGCGCGTGAGCCAGAAGTCCCAAACCCATCGGTCCGGAATGCTGAACGTCACTCTCGACCTCGATTCAGCCCTTGACCCCCGACGACGCAACACCCTGGACGAACTGCCGCTGGAAGATCAGGAAGATGATGAGTAACGGCAAGGTCATCAGGACGGTATAGGCCATGATGTCTCCCCACGCCACCGGCGGCGTCGTCTTGAAGACCCCGATACCGACGGGGAGCGGACGAACGTCAACACCCCGCGTGACCATCGACGGCCACAAAAACTGACCCCAGGAGAACAGGAATCCGAGGATCGCAACCGTGGCATAGGCTGGCTTCGCGAGCGGCGCAACGACCCGAGTGAAGACCCTCACCGGTCCGGCGCCATCAATCCTGGCGGCTTCCTCCAGGGACTTCGGTATCCCGAGGAAGAACGTGTAGAACAGGAAGATGAAGAGCGGGTTGGCAATGAACGGCAGGATCTGGATCTGGTAGGTATCGAGCCATCCGACCTCGGCGCCCATGTAGAGCAGAGGAACGGCGAGCGCCTCGAACGGGATGATGATGAGCGCTATGACGATCGCGAGGATCACCTTCTTGCCCTTGAATCGCAGTCTTGCCAGGGCGTACCCGAAGAGACTGTTGACGAGCAAACCGAGACCAACGATGGATCCAGAGATGATCACCGAGTTCATGAACACTCTGGGGAGTTGCGCGCGCTCGATAGCGTCGGCGTAGTTCTCCAGGCCGACGAACGGGATCGGCAGAAATGCCTCGAACGAGTCGCTGTTCGCGAGCACCTGGTCATCCGGCTTGAACGATGAAGACACCATGTAGACGAGCGGGAACAGGAAGAGGACCGCCAGGACGATCATGACGGCGTAGAGGATCCAGCGCCAGATCGGACTCGATCGAACACTGCTGGAGACGTCGCTCCTCTCGGCCTCGGTATCCGTCGTCATACTTCGCCCTCCTCTCGGAGGAATCTGCGCTGGAACAAGGTGAGCGTCAGCACGATCGCGAAGAAGATCACGGCGATCGCAGATCCTTTCCCAATCGCCTGCCGACTGAATCCGATGTCGACCATGTGGACCATTGCTGTTCGCGTGCTATCGAGCGGTCCACCAGGTGTACGCGGCATCAGCGTCGGCTGATCGAACAGACGCATCGCGAGGATCGTGGTCACCGTGAGTACGAAGATCAGCTGGTTGCGAATCCCGGGCAGCGTGACGTTTCGGAACTGCTCCCAGGTACTCGCACCATCGATCGAAGCCGCCTCGTAAAGCTCGCTGGGCACATCCTGGAGTGCCGCCAACAGGATGATCATCTGGAACCCGACCCCCTGCCACATCGAAACCATGATGATCGCAGGCATCGCCCAAACCGTTGAGTTGAGCCAGTCAGGGCTGAAGTTGCCGAACGTTACAGCTTCAAGCGCGGCGTTGATGAGTCCGTTCGGATTGAACAGCAGAATCCAGATCGTTGCGGCCGCTGCCATCACCACCGTCACCGGAGTGAAGAAGATCGTTCGAAAGGCGGTCCTCCCTCTGAACTTCTGGTTCACCAGAACAGCGAGCATCAGGGCGATCGCCGTCTGGAACGGAACAACAAACAGGGAGAACCGAGCGTTGTTCCAGAGTGACTTCCAGAACAAGGCATCGGTGAGTTGATCGAAATAGTTCTCCAGACCGACGAACCGCGTTGCCAGCGGCGAGATGAGTCGCTGGTTGGTGAACGAGAATACGATCGCCAGCACGAACGGAAACACGATGAAGAGGGTCAGCAGAATGCCAGCCGGCAAGATGAACAGCCAGGCGACTCGGGCCTCAGACCATGCGGCGGACCGTCCTCTCCCAGGAGATGGTGGCTCGGTGCCGGCATCGGTTTGGATGGAATTGACAGTCATCACCAAGGCCTCCTCTGCTCGCCGCTCAGCCGATAGGGAGCCATGGGAGGGGACCTACGTCCCCTCCCATCCATCTGGTTGCCGACTCAGATCACGGAGCCGGGTAACCCTCGTTCGCATCGACATCGGCATCGATCGCAGCAGCCGCCGCGTCGAGTGTCGCTTTGACGTCCGCACCGAGCAGGATGGCATCCATCGCACCCCAGAACTCCGACGTAACCGTCGGATACCCGGGAGTGACCGGACGCGGAACAGCGATGTCGGGTGCGCCCTCAAGTTGTTCGACGAACAAGGCCAGAGGCCCGCCCTCGGCGTGATCCGGCGACTTCGCCAATGCCGTGTTCGTCGACGGCACCGCACCGTTGACTCCGGTGATCTTCAGAATCGTGTCGTCTGACACCGCGAACTCGAGGAACTTCCAGGCTGCGTCACCATCGGTGTTCGCCGAGGTGATCGCCCAGGCCCACGAACCCATGCCGGTCTTCGTTCCATCTCCGAAGTCCGGTAGCGGCAGCAGGATCAGATCGTCACCGGCTGCTTCCTTGTAGGCGCCGTACATCCAGTGGCCGACCCAAGAGATCGGCGTCTCCTTGGACGTGAACGGTGTGTCGTCTACTGCGTCCATGTTGATCAACCCATTCGCTGCCCACTTTTGGAAGAGCGTCAGCCCGTCCACGACGGCCTGATCGTTCAGCACGCCCTCAGCCTTGAGGCTTCCACGATCGATGAGGTCGCTCCCGACCGACTGGGTGATCGGGCTGAATCCGTAGGTCATCCACTCGCCTTGTGTGCCGTAGAAGATCTTGATGTCGAGAGGATTCGCGTATCCCGCCCCCTGCAGATCAACAAGGATCTTCTCGAACTCTTCTGCAGTCCACGCATCGGCTGCGCCCGTCGGTATCCGTGCCCCGACTTCGTCGAGTGCCGACTTCCAGGCCCACAGGCCGAGTCCGGAATCGAACGTTCCGACGCTGTAGAGACTGTCGTTGTACGTACCGCCCTGAACAATCGAGGGCAGCAGGTTGTCCTTGACCTCGTCCGTGACACACTCATCGAGGTGCACAATGCTCCCCGCCCAGGCGAAGTTCGCGAGGGTCGGCCCGTCAAAGTCGATCACGTCCGGCAAGTCACCTGCGGCGGCCGCCGCGTTGATTGCATCGGTGTATCCACCCTCGGGAATCTTCGTCAACTCGACGGTGACGCCCGCGCCGGAGGAGTTGAAGTCAGCGATTAGCTCTTCGTAGGCGTCAGCCTCCGAGCCCTCGTGAACCCAAACGGTGATCGTGGAACTGTCGATCGTGCCATCGCACTTCGCCCCCACTCCACCGCCCCCCGAACTGCATGCAGCAGCGACGAGCATCAGCCCCACAATGGGAACCAACCACTTAATCCGTCTACTCATACGGTGTCCTTCCTTCCTTCTCTTGTTTCCCTCAGCGGTCCCGGACTCCTCGCTCGTAATGAGTTCCGGGAACGCCGACTCGCACGCCACAACCCGGGCCGAATGGTGTTGATATCGATCGGGACCCCCGCCGCCGCGGATTGACCGCGCTGGTATCCGACGGAGTCTCCAGATGCCTGGGTTCGCGGACAGATCTCGTCATGTCATATCTCATCGTACGCATTCCGACTCGATCGTGCATCCTGCAATGCTCAGCGTGGTCCTACTGGTGCACGAACGGTACCGATCGGATTGGGGGATACCTGCTGCCACATGATGTGCACCATCACATCGCACTGTTGCGGACCGGCCACCGCCCCCTATCCTGCTGCCCTCATGGTGAGACCACGCACACTCTTCGAGAAGGTCTGGGAAGATCACGTCGTCCGGTCCGATGCCGACGGCACGGAACTGCTCTTCGTGGACCTCCACCTCATTCATGAAGTGACCTCACCGCAGGCGTTCGAAGCACTCCAGATCGCAGGACGCCCCGTCCATCGACCGGACCTCACGCTCGCGACCATCGACCACGGTGTCCCCACAATCAACCGGGAGTTGGGCATCCTCGATCCCCTCTCGAAGAAGCAGATCGACACGCTGATCGCCAACTGCGCCCGTACCGGCGTTGAGCTGTTCGGCATCGACGACCCGCGGTCGGGGATCGTCCACGTGATCGGACCCGAGCAGGGTCTGACTCAGCCGGGCACCACGATCGTATGTGGTGACTCGCACACGGCGACCCACGGAGCCTTCGGCTCACTGGCGTTCGGGATCGGCACATCGCAGGTCGAACACGTCCTCGCCACACAGACGCTGCCCCAGCCGAAGCCGAAGTCGATGTCAATCACCGTTGACGGCGAGCTTCCACCAGGCGTCACACCGAAGGACGTGATCCTCGGCATCATCGCTCGGATCGGCTTCAACGGCGGCGGTGGTCACGTGATCGAATACCGGGGATCGGTGTTCGAACAGATGTCGATGGAAGGCCGGATGACGGTCTGCAACATGTCGATCGAAGCCGGAGCAAGAGCGGGGATGATCGCCCCGGACGAGACGACCTTCGATTATCTCAAGGGCCGCCCATACGCCCCTGTTGGGATCGAGTGGGACGAAGCCGTCGCCTATTGGCGGACGCTCTTCACCGATCCTGATGCGAGATTCGACACGCAGATCACGATCGACGCCGCCGACCTCGTCCCGTACGTGTCGTGGGGCACCAATCCCTCACAGACCATCCCCATCACCGAGACGGTTCCGGATCCGACATCGTTCTCTGATCCTCTCGATCGAGATGCCACCGAACGGGCCCTCAGCTACATGGGACTCGAAGCCGGGACACCGATCACCGACGTCGACATCGACGTCGTGTTTCTCGGCTCGTGCACGAACGCGAGAATCGAGGATCTTCGTGCCGCCGCAGAGATCATCGACGGGAAGCAGATCGCCGACGGCGTACGTGCTCTCGTCGTCCCGGGTTCGGGGCTCGTGAAGCTCCAAGCCGAGGACGAGGGACTCGATCAGATCTTCCTCTCAGCCGGCTTCGAATGGCGCGATGCCGGGTGCTCGATGTGCCTCGCCATGAACCCGGATGTCCTCCAACCCGGAGAACGCTGCGCATCGACATCCAACCGAAACTTCGAAGGCAGGCAAGGCCGTGAGGGCCGCACCCACCTCGTCAGTCCGGTCATGGCCGCTGCCGCCGCCATTGAAGGTCATTTTGTCGATGTTCGAGAGTGGTCCTGATGAAACCGATCACCATCATCACGGGTCAGATGGCCCCACTCCCCCGGGCAAACGTCGACACCGATCAAATCATCCCCGCCCAGTTCCTCAAACGAGTGGAACGATCCGGTTTCGGCCCATTCCTCTTCTGGGAGTGGGTTCACGATGCCGAAGGCGAACTCGACCCGGAGTTCGTCATCAACCGGCCCGAGTACGCCGACGCAGCGGTCCTGGTGTCCGGCCCGAATTTCGGCTCCGGATCATCACGCGAGCATGCCCCGTGGGCGATACAAGACCGCGGGTTCCGGGCGATCATCGCCCCGTCGTTCGCCGACATCTTCCGGGGGAATTGTCACAACGTCGGGTTGCTCCCGGTCGTGTTGACGGGTGAAGAAGTCACCAGGTTGACGGAGCTCGCTGAGGATCCGTCCAACGCCATCACGATCGATCTCGCCGCTCAGAGTGTGATAGTCGGTGACCTCCGCGCCACGTTCGAGATCGATCCGGGTGTCAAGCACCGACTCTTGAATGGACTCGACTCGATCGCCCTCACCCTCGAACACGCAGATGAGATCGAAGCATTCGAGGCGACCCGGCCCGCCTGGATGCCGAACCTTTCGCCAGTACTGGGTACGGAGTAGTCGGCAGCCGAACCACCGACCTCGGGTCTCTCGAAGGAAGCGCCTCCGTAGGTTCTACGACAACGGTCTCCTTGACGCCTTCTTGGGGTTGATGGTGGTGGTCCGGGGAGTGATGCTCGTGATCGCCGACCGTTTGGACAATGAGGCACGGACCATGTTGGCGGTGGTTGTGATCGGCGCGGCCGTCACCGTGCAGGTTCTCGCTACCCGCCTGTCACTTCTGTACTTCGTCAACGCCGTCGTGGCCTTCGGAGCAGGGTCCTGCTTCCTCGATGTCCCCCGCTTCTACCTGCATGGGGTGCTCTTCGGTTCAGCAATGCCGATTCTGATCTGGTCCGACCTGAGGTGGGGTGTCGATGTCCAGGGCTGTCTCGTCCTCGAAATCCCGGAATCGGTCATCATCGGTGTCGGTTTGCGCAAGCTGAGTTAGTTCGTCGAGCACGCGAGTCGTCCGGACAGCGGCACCGATTCGCACCTCGTCCGCGCCTCGAGACGCGAGGTCCCCGGATTCATAGGAATACCAATGGTCTTCTTCGTAGCGGAGACAGGGCTTGATCCAGATACGGTCACCCAAGCGGCGCCGGATGCGGTCGCCAGAGATCACAGCGGGCGAATGCCACTCACTTCGATCACTCGACAGATAGGCTCTGCTGCCGCGCGAGCGATCGAATGGAATATGGTCACTCAGGGTCTTCTCGCAACCGATCTCAGCGGCATCTACTCAAATGCAGTTCTCCGTGACACCCCGGGTGCTGTGATGCAGCACGGGGAGTGGCAGCCTCGCTTCAGGCAGAGCCACCGCGTCGAAGATGGCGCAGAGGCACACCTCGCCGAGATCCGCGATGAACTGGAAGAACGGGACAGCGAGGCCATGGGCGTCTGCTCGGAAGGCAAGCTCCTCGACCTGTTGCCGCCTCGGTCCGTGGAAGCCGGGACAGTCCGCTCTCCTACCGAATCGCTCGGCATCGATCCCGGCATTGTGATCGTTGCCGATGACACCGGCAATGACCTGGGCATGATGCGTCCCGATCTCGGATGCCGATCAATCGCGGTTGGCAATGCCAGCTCGGAGCGGCGCGAGCGCCGGGTCCCGAGCGTCCGTCACGCGAGCGCGCCGTTCTCCACCGGTGTCCAAGAAGGGCTCCGCCATCACGGGTGGCTCCCAGAGCAGGCGACCTGCAATGGGACCGGCACTTCAGCAACGAAGGGCTGTAGCGATGACCAACACTGACTTCTCGACCGCCGGAGGCACACATGTGCTGATGATCACCAACCACGGTGTCCACGAGTGGCAAGTCGTACCCGGCATGCCGGACACGGGCGGGCAGAACGTCTACGTCAATCAACTCACCGAAGCGCTGATCGACCGGGGCTACCGAGTCACGATCATCAACCGCGGCGGATATGCGCATCCTGAGACCGGCGAGCCACAAGCTGGCACGGTGTACCACCCCTCGGGGAGGGCTCGCATCGTGTACATCGAGGACGGGACGCGCGAATTCATTCGCAAGGAAGACATGGACGAGCAGATCCCCGCCCTCATTGCTGATCTGGAAGACAAACTCGCAGTCGAAGGTTGCGGCTACGACCTGATCATCTCGAACTACTGGGACGCCGGAAAGATCGGCGCCGCCCTGAACGGTCGATCGGCGCGGCGCGTTCCCCATGTCTGGATTCCTCATTCCCTTGGGGCGCTCAAGAAGAAGAACACGGATCCGTCGGAATGGGAGAGCCTCCGCATCGAGGAGCGCATCGACAACGAGCAGCTACTGATCGAGGAGATCGACGGTGGCGTCGCAACATCGAGTGCGATCCGAGACACGTTCATCGAGGACTACGGGCATAGTCCGAGGTACTTCCTGCCGCCGTGTGTCGATACCGAACGGTACCGGCCTCGAAGCCACGGATGCGACCACACCTGGGACTTCCTCGCGAGCCTGTCGACGCACACCACTGGCGAGCTGCAGAGGCGTCAGATCGTCACCGAGATCAGCCGTACGGACCGCACGAAACGCAAGGATGTCCTGATTCGCGCTTTCGCTCGTGCCCGTGAGCAGGTCCCGGACATCGCACTTGCCGTCGCTCTCGACGATCGCGCTGGGGCGCCGTACGACACGGCAATGGCCCTGATCCACGACCTCGACATCGAACGCGACGTGATCGTTCTCGGCTCTGTTTGGGATCACCTACCGTGCCTGTACGCGGTCACTTCGGTGTATTGCACGCCGTCGGTAGTGGAGGGATTCGGTATGAGCGCGCAGGAGGCCGCAGCAACCGGGATACCAGTGGTTTCCTCGGCTCTCGTGCCGTTCGCCGTCGAGTATCTCTTGGGCACCGAACCCCACAGGATCCCCATCAACGGTGAAGACCGTGAAGGCGATCTGTTTGTCGGCGAGGGCGCAATCGTTGTGCCGGCCGACAACGTGGAGGGATTCTCCAAGGCGTTGGTGACGCTGCTCGGCAACGACGAGATGCGCACGGAGATGGGTGGCCGGGCGCTCGCCATCACCGTGCCGTACTTCACATGGGAGGCCCGGACGAAGGATCTCTTGAGCGATCTCGGCATCGCCCCGGGGAGCGGGCAAGCGTGAGTAGTCCCCGGAATGAGATCCTGACGGACACACTGATCACCACCTGGCGAGCCCAAGGGCGCGATGGATTCCTGCTCTCCAACCCCGACGGGCCCGACATCGAAGTGCAGAGCGTCTCGGACCCGATATCTGGTGTCTCGTTCCGGTTCCGCTGGATGCCGCACCGCGAGATCAGAACGGACATCGCAGAGTTGGAGCGACGGGGCATCCTCAACCCGGATCGTGACGAGATCGGTCTCTTCCGCGATCCTCGAGACCCATCCGGGCGGTTCTGCTTCCTCTGCGAAGAGAACATTCGGGAGTGCAATCCGATGGAAGAGCTCATCCCCTTGACACTCGCCGGTCGACGCTACTTCGCCGGAGCGAACTTCGCCTGGATCAGCCGCAACCACTACACGATCATGGCCGCCGAGCACATCGACCAGGACTTCACACCGCACGTGCTCGAGGCGATGATCGAACTGCACGCACGTACCGAGGGATTGTTCCGTGTTCTCTACAACGGGGCACATGCCGGGGCGACGATCCCGTGGCACCTTCATCTCCAGATCACGACCGACGAGTTCCCTGTGGAGTCGTTCCCCGCCGGCGCAGATGCGTCGTACCCGACGGCCCTGCGTCGTGTTGTTGCTATGACCGGAACTGGGGCGGAAGCATATGACATTGCGGCAGAGTGGATCGATCGCGACCCCTCGCATCACCGGGTGAATCTCCTGATCGCGGGGCCTGTCGAGGAGCCGACCGCCTACGTCTTCGCCCGCGACACCCGGAGGAGCCACGCAGAGGAGAAGGGCCTCATGGGCGGTTTCGAAGTGTGCGGTGACCTCGTGTACAGCGAACCGGACAAGCGCGACCTCTTCCTCCACGCGTCCGCGGAGCTAGGGCGCCGAGTCCTCGAAGAGATTCGTCCAGACGACACGTAGCGGCGCGGAGTTCAGGCGTACGACTCTCCGGTCGCGAGTTGCTGTTGACGTCCGCCTGCACATTCTCACTACTGCCCAGTAGCGCGGTGAACTCCACCGGTGGTTGCAGCGCTGTTTTGCTGTTTCTGTCACCTGTCCCCCGTCGCCTACCCTTCTCGCATG
>JAMBLK010000050.1 GCA_023336855.1 Actinomycetes bacterium | reverse complement strand
GCGCCCTTGGCCTTCTCGGTTGCCCAGAAGACCTCGGAGACTTCGCCGATGAGGTCGATCATCTCCTGCTGGGCCGCGACGTCCATCGTCTTCTTCGCCGCACCGGCTGCCTTGGTCGCGCGCCAGAAGAGGTCGTGGAGGTTGGGGAACTGCTCGACGTGCTTCGGCTCGAAGAAGTCGGTCCAGAGAATCCAGAGGTGCTGCTTGACGAGTTCCGCGCTCTGCTCCTTGATGAAGATGGCCCTGGTCCGGAACACGTCGTCGGTGGAGTCGTGGTACTTCTTGACGATCTTCAGGCACGAGTCCGCCTCGATAGCCGCCTGGGCGGGATCGTAGGTTCCGCAGAACAGGTCGCAGTGGGCATGCGCTTCGTAGCGCGGTGCGAGGATCTTCTCGACGAGATTCATCGTGTCCCTCCAGGGGGTCGGCGTCATCGCCACCCTACCGGATGAAGTGACGCCATCTCGGAGGTTCTTTCCGTACACTCGCCGTGCGTAGAGGAGGGCACATCCACAAGAGGGGTTTGGCGGCGGCCACCGTCGGTGTCGCGCTGATCGGGGGCGCAGTGTTGAGCGGCATGTCGCGTCGGTTCGCCGTCGTCGACGAGTCGATGCGACCCAACTTCGAACCCGACGACTGGGTGATCGCTCAACGCCGCCGCGGTGTCCCGAAACGAGGAGACGTCGTCGTGTTCACGCACCCCTCGTATCCGGATCTCTTCATCCTCAAGCGAGTCATCGGACTCCCGGGCGAGCGTGTGTCTTCAGCGGATGGGCAGATCTGCATCGATAGTCGCGTACTCGCCGACCCGTGGGGTGACGGGCCGATGTGTGCCGACTCCGACGACGTCGTTCCCGGCGACACGGTCTGGGTGCTGGGAGACAACCGCTGCGGTTCTTCGGTCGACAGTCGCGTCCTCGGCGCCATCCCGGTCACGGATGTTGGATGGAAGGTCGTTGCCCGTTACTGGCCGCCCGGTCGCGCTGGACGGCTGTAACTCAGGGCCTGACGGCCACGAAGACGAGATCGATCGCATCACCTTCTTCGGTCGTCCGAGTCACCTTCTCGTTTCGCAGGATCTCGAGATCCGAAAAGTCGTCGGCGAGTTGCTGCTCGGTGAACAGCAGTTCGGGGATCGGGGGACCGCCCACGCCATTCTCGAAATTCTCCAGGTGATGGGCGATGACAACCAGCCGGCCGCCAGGTGCCACGGCTCGCTTCGCCGCACCGTGGACCACGGGTCGTCGCTCTCCGGAGAGATGCAGATACGTGAGCACCACGAGGTCCCAGACACGGCCGGCGGGATCCCATGTCGTGAGATCGACCGACTCGAATGACACATCAACACCGAACTCCTCGGCGACCGCCGCGGCCTGCTCGATCGCGACGGGTGACAGATCGAGTCCTGTGACCGTGAAGCCCCGGCTCGCGAGCCAGAACGAGTTACGTCCCTGTCCACATCCGAGATCGAGGGCCGTGCCGGGTTCCAGCAACTCGGCGATCTCAGCCAGGAATTGGTTCGGTTCGGCACCCCAGAGAGCACCCTTCGCTTCGTACCGTGCATCCCACAACGACTTCATGTCACTCATGTCCATGGCGATGACGCTATCAGACGTCGAGGTATTTCGTGGCCTCCCGGTAGGAGAGACCCGAGAGCGTGTCCCGGTGCTCGGTCACGAACGCAGCCACCGCCACCGGATCGGTCTTGGCGTAGTCCCGCAGCGCCCAGCCGATCGCCTTGCGGATGAAGAACTCGGTCTCAGCCATGCACTGCTTGCACGCCTCGAAGAGCAGGCCAGTGTCGGTCGCATCTTTGTGACCGATCTGGGCAATGATGGAAGTACGACGTAGCCACATGTCCCGGTCGTCGATCCATGATTCGACCTTCGGTGTCATGCCTTCGCTCTGGTTGAGCAACACCTCGCCGACAAGATTCGTGGCGATACCGTCGACGAG
>JAMBLK010000049.1 GCA_023336855.1 Actinomycetes bacterium | reverse complement strand
GCGAGTGCCTTTGCCCAGAGCACGGTTGCTCCGTGACGGGCGGATCGGTCTCTGACCTCCCGGTCGTCTGAGATCACGATCGCGGTGGCCCCGTGTTCAGCAGCCAGGTCGACCAGGACATCATCGGCGATGACGTCCACATCGGTGAATCGAACGACGACACCGCTCTCCGTCACCGTCATCGGACGGCCGTCGACGAGATCCGAGTCGAAAACGACCTCGATGGTCGCATCGCCAAGGTGACGGTCGAGCTTTCCGAGACCGGTGACCAGTTCCTTGCGGGCACGACCGGTCGCCATCGTCGATGCGTCAAGCACACCGAGCAGATTGTGCCCATCGATCAGAACCGTCACCCCGTTCAGACCTGACAGCGCATCGATCGAAGCGGCAGAGTCTGGTGCGACTCCTGCCGGTATCGGGGGATGGCTCTCCCCTTCGTCCCCCTCAGGCCTCGAGTCAGCCACGGCCGCCTCTCGGAACGGAGTGAGCGTCACGGCGGCATGGTCGAGCCATCGAGCGATCTCCAGCGGATCACGAGGGACCGACTCGGATACGCCATTCTCGGCGGATCGCCGGAGCGCGGCCACCTCGCGCTTCACTGATCGAATCTGCTCCGAGTACGCCGCAGCGATGTGCTCTGCCTCGCGCCGCTCTTCGCGCGCCTCTTCGACGTCGGCCCGCAAGGCGACGACTTGACGCTCTGCCCGGTCACATTCGGACCGCGCCTCGCCAACAGCCACCTTGAGCGGATCGAGCCGATCTGCGATCACGGCTTGCGAGTCCTTCTCGGCGTCCGCCACTTGCCGCTTCAAGGCCTTTGTCTTCGACCGCTCAGATCGACTGCGCGTGCGCGCCTCTTCGAGTTTCGCTTGGAGCTGGCGCACGCGGTCATCTCCTTCGGACGCAGCCTGTGTAGCCACCGATTCGGCCACGATCATCCACCAACCCGGCTCGTGATTCAGATACGCCGATGACACTGGATCGTCGGTCCCGATCCGGTCGAAAGACTCGAGAACTTTGCCCCGGAACCAGTCGTCTTCGTCGATCCGTCGCAGCAGCGTTCTGGCGAGAGGCACGGGAAGCATCCCGTCACCTTGCTTCGCTATCGCGCGGAGACGACCCGGAACGTCATCGTCGTCCAGATCTCTGAGCGCGGCTCGTGCCGCGTCGATCGCGGGCCCGAGAACCAGGCGGAGTTGTTTGGCGATGTTCATGGCGTCCTTGACAGGTCTCGTGGTCATGCCATAATCGCAGGCTCCCGACGGAATCCAATATGACCGTTTTCAACAACCTGCTCGTAGTCCTTATCGCCTAGGCGCACACGGCTCAACGTGTGTGCCTGACCCTCCGTGTCAAACGGGGGGTTTCTTGTATCCGGAGCAACACCATGCCAGAACAACTCACCGGCGCCCAGGCGCTCATCCGATCACTCGAGTACGAGGGCGTCGAGGTCGTATTCGGCATGCCGGGCGGGGCGATCCTCAAGGCCTATGACCCGATCCTCGAGTCGCCTATCCGCCACATCCTTGCCCGCCACGAACAGGGTGCAGGCCACATGGCGTCCGGGTATGCGCACGCCACCGGGCGCGTCGGCGTCGTGATTGTGACATCCGGCCCCGCGGCAACGAACCTCCTCACCGCGCTCCAGGACGCCTACATGGACTCCGTTCCGATGGTCGCCATCACCGGACAGGTGGCAACGACGTCGATCGGGAATGACGCTTTCCAGGAGGCACATACGTGGGGCATGTCGATGCCTGCCACGAAGCACAACTCGCTCGTCACGAGCGCCGACGAGATCCCCGATGCGGTCCGTGAGGCGTTCCACCTCGCGTCGACCGGCAGGAAGGGTCCGGTTCTCATCGACGTGCCAAAGGACGTCCTCGTCGACATGATGACGTGGCATCGACCGGGAGAGATCAACCTCCCGGGATACAGGCCGGCGGTGAAGGGCCACCCTCGCCAGGTCAAAGCGGCCGTGGAACTCATTGAGCAGTCGGAGTATCCAGTCCTCTACGTGGGCGGGGGCGTCGTCGCCGCAGGCGCGGCCGATGAGTTGAAGGAGTTCGCTGAACTGATCAACGTTCCGATGGTCACGACGCTCATGGCAAGAGGCGTCTTCCCCGACTCCCATCCGCTCAATCTCGGTATGCCGGGCATGCACGGCAACTACACAGCAACGATCGCCATGCAGCGCTCCGACTTGCTCATCACGATCGGTGCGCGTTTCGACGACCGCATCACCGGCGATCCCAAGCACTTCGCCACCGGGGCCAAAGTCATCCACATCGACATCGACCCGGCAGAGATCAGCAAGAACCGCTTCGCCGACGTACCGATCGTCGGCGATGCGAAAACGGTGCTCGGGCAGTTGATCGCGGAGACCGAACGTCGCGACACTCACCCAGATCGGGACTCCTGGCTCGCAACGTTGCACGAGTGGCAGGCCACGTACCCCCTCGAATATGACCAGGACCCCGGGGGCCCGATCCAACAGCAGTACGTGATCGAGGAGCTCCACCGTCTCACCGGCGGTGACGCAACGATCGTCGCCGGCGTCGGACAGCACCAGATGTGGGCATCGCAGTTCTGGGGCTTCGAAGAGCCACGGAGATGGATCAATTCCGGCGGGCTCGGAACGATGGGTTACGCGATCCCCGCTGCGGTCGGCGCCAAGGTCGGGACACCGGACGAGATCGTCTTCGCCATCGACGGAGATGGGTGTTTCCAGATGACGGGGACGGAGCTCATCACGGCCTCCGTTGAGAACATCCCGATCAAGGTAGCCGTGCTGAACAACGCTTCGTTGGGCATGGTGAAACAATGGCAGACCCTCTTCTACGACGGACGGTTGTCGCAGACCGAGCTCTCTCCCACCGTGCCGAACTTCGCGATGTTCGCGGAGGCATGCGGCGCCGTCGGGATTCGAGTCGATCGGCCCGATCAAGTGGCTCCGGCGTTGGAAGAGGCGCTCGCCATCAATGACCGCCCCGTCCTGATCGAGTTCATCTGCGACCCCGAGGCCATGGTCTTCCCGATGGTGCCCGCGGGCGGATCGAACGACGATATCGCCCTGAGCAGGGAAGACTTCATGAGCAGAGAGGAGATCGCGTGAAACACGTCATTGCGGTCCTCGTCGAGAACAAGCCGGGCGTGCTCGCCCGCGTGTCGACCATGTTCGCCAGACGAGGCTTCAACATCCATTCGCTCACGGTGGGCCCCACCGAGGATCCCGGCATGTCGCGCATGACCGTGGTCGTCGATGGACCCGAGATGGAGCAGATCGTCAAGCAGCTCTACAAGCTGGTCCATACGGTGAAGGTCACCGAGTTCGAACCGGGTACGGCGATCGAGCGAGAGATCATGCTTGTGCGGGTTAACGCCAGCCCGAAACTTCGGGGCGAGATCCTCGATGCTGCCCGAGTCTGCGATGCGAAGGCGGTTGACGTCGGAGTGACGACGATCACGTTCGAAGTCACGGGCCCCCCGGACCGGCTGGCCGACTTCCTCCAACTGATGAGCACATATGGTGTTACCTCTCTCGCGAAATCCGGCCGCATCGCGCTGGCGAGAGATCAGAAGACCGCGAAAAGTCAAACGAAGAGCGCCTGAGGAGGCCCCATGCCGACGATGTACTACGAAGGGGACGCCAACCCGGCGCTGATCGCCCGCCGCAAAGTTGCGGTTCTCGGATTCGGCAGCCAGGGACATGCCCATGCTATGAACCTCAAGGACTCCGGCGTCGACGTCGTCGTCGGTCTTCGAGACGGCTCCCCCCGGACGGATCGCGCCGCCCAGGCCGGCATCAAGGTCGTCGATCCCGCAACGGCTGTCGATTGGGCCGACGTGATCATGGTCCTCGTGCCCGATCAGGTTCAGCCCGAGTTGTACGACGAGGTCATCGCACCGAATCTCCACGCCGGCGATCTCCTGCTGTTCGCTCACGGCTTCAGCATCCGCTTCGGCTACGTCACTCCCCCACCGGATGTCGACGTTGCGATGATCGCTCCCAAGGGCCCCGGACATCTCGTGCGGCGTCAATACGTCGAGGGGAGCGGCGTCCCCGCGCTCATCGCCGTCCATCAAGACGCCACAGGCGAAGCGAAGGCCGTCGCCCTCTCCTATGCGCACGCGATCGGAGGCACCCGGGCGGGCGTGATTGAGACAACGTTCAGCGATGAAGCCGAAACCGATCTCTTCGGCGAACAGGTCATCCTCTGCGGCGGCATCGACTCGATGATCCGTGCCGCGTTCGAGACGCTCACCGAGGCCGGATATGCCGAGGAGATGGCGTACTTCGAAGTGCTCCACGAGTTGAAGCTGATCGTCGATCTTCTCTACGAGGGCGGAATCTCCTGGATGCGTCACTCGGTCTCAGACACCGCCGAGTACGGCGACATCACTCGTGGACCCCGGATCGTGACCGAAGGCACCAAGGCGGAAATGCGGAAGATCCTCAATGAGATCCAGACAGGCGAGTTCGCCAAGGAGTGGATGGCCGAGTACCGGGCCGGTGCGCCGAACCTCCTCGCTGCCCGAGCTGCAGTCGCGGATCATCCGGTCGAACGCGTGGGCCGCGAATTGCGACCGATGATGCCCTTCCTGGTCGAGAAAGTACCGGCTGACGACGTATGAACCAGCCCCCAGCCCCCAGCCCCCAGCCCCCAGCCCGACCTGAGCGGTTGGTCATCTTCGACACCACCTTGCGTGACGGGGAGCAGGCGCCGGGGATCGCCCTCTCGCCGGACGACAAGGTCGCCATCGCGACCCAGCTCGCCCGGTTGAAAGTCGACGTGATCGAGGCGGGTTTTGCTGCGTCGTCGCAGGGGGATTTCGAAGCCATTCGGCGCATTGCCGCCGAAGTGCACGGTCCGGTGATCGCAGCGCTCGCCAGAACCCATCCCGACGACATCGATCGGGCAGCCGAGTCCCTGGCGTCTGCGGAACGATCACGAATTCACGTGTTCATGTCGACCTCTCCGATTCACATGGAGCGGATGCTCAACATCACACCATCAGAGGCTCTCGCATCGATCATCGAAGGCGTGTCGCGGGCGAAGACGTACTCCGATGACGTGGAATTCTCACCCCAGGACGCGACGCGATCCGATCCCGATTTCGTGATCGAGACCTGCAAGGCTGCCGTGGCCGCGGGTGCCACCACGATCAACATCCCCGACACCGTCGGTTACTCCATGCCAAGCGAATTCGCCTCTCTCATCGAACGAGTGGTTCGTGAGGTTCGCAACGGCGATGAGAGAGTGATCATCTCGACACACTGCCACAACGACCTCGGCATGGCCGTGGCCAACTCTCTCGCCGCCATCGGAGCGGGTGCCAGGCAGATCGAGTGCGCCGTGAACGGCATCGGAGAGAGAGCAGGCAACACATCGACCGAAGAGATCATCATGGCGGTTCGGACCCGCGGCGATCACTTCGGTGTCGACGTCGGCGCCGATACCACCCAGATCTTCGAAACGTCGCGCCTCGTCTCGCGCCTCACCGGCTACCCGGTCCAGTTCAACAAGGCCGTCGTCGGAAGGAACGCTTTCGCCCACGAAGCAGGCATCCACCAACACGGCGTGCTGAAGCATCGAGAGACCTACGAGATCATGGACCCCGCCACGGTCGGGCAGCGGTCGCTACTCGTGCTCGGCAAACACTCCGGCAGAGCAGCGTTTGCCGACACCCTCGACAAGATGGGGGTCGTGCTCGAGGACGTCGAATTCCAGCGGGCATTCGACCGCTTCAAAGAGCTCGCCGATCGCAAGGGCGAGATCGGCGAAGAAGGCCTCCGAGGGATCATCGAAGAAGAGACCGGCATCGCCGCCGACGTCGTCAAACTCGTCGGCCTCCACCTCAAGGGTGGCGACCAGGAGACTCCGGTCGCGACCGTCCGGGTCACGCGGGGAGACGAACCCATCGAAGTCAGCGCCGAAGGCGACGGCATGGTCAACGCCGCGTTCGTGGCGCTTCAAGACGCCTTCGGCATCCCGGCGACCCTGCTCGACTATCGGGTTGTCCCTTACACCGCCGGGGCAGATGCCATGGCCGAAGTGAGCGTCATCATCCAGATCGGACCGACTACGTATTCGGGTCGGGGCGTCTCAACCGACGTCGTCGAGGGCTCCGCCCGGGCCTTCGTTGCTGCCCTGAACAAGGCGCTCACCGCCCGCAACGGTGCGCTCGCCTCCGGCGATTCATGAGCCACTTCACGCTCCTCCCCGGCGATGGCATCGGGCCCGAAGTCGTCGACGAAGGGAAGAAGGTTCTCGAGGCGGTTGCGGTCCGATTCGGGCTGACCTTCACATTCGACGAGCATCTCATCGGCGGTGCAGCAATCGACGCAACCGGCGATCCACTCCCCTCCTCCACCGTTGAAGCGTGCCGCTCGTCGGACGCGATCCTCCTCGGCGCCGTCGGCGGTCCACGCTGGGATGACCCGACGGCCAAGACTCGGCCCGAAGATGGTCTGCTCGGAATCCGCTCCACTCTCGGCCTCTACGTGAACCTCCGCCCCATCCAGGTTCACTTCCCGACCGCGTCACCTCTCCGAGACGCTGCCGGCGTCGACATCCTGTTCGTTCGCGAACTGACCGGCGGCATCTACTTCGGCCCTTCCTCGCTCTCCGATGATGGGATGGTCGCCAGGAACGAGATGGTCTACACGGTGCCGGAGATCGAACGGGTCATCCGTGTGGCTGCCGAATCTGCTCGAGGGCGAAGGGGCAAGCTCACTTCCGTCGACAAGGCCAACGTTCTGGAGGTGTCCCGTCTGTGGCGCAGAACGGCTGCACGAGTCATGGAGACCGAGTTCTCCGATGTCGACTACGAAGTGGTGCTGGTTGACGCGATGGCGATGCACCTGCTCTCACGCCCCCGGGACTTCGACGTCGTCGTGACCGGGAACCTCTTCGGCGACATCCTGACCGATGAGGCATCCATGCTGCCCGGTTCCCTCGGCCTCTTGCCGTCGGCCTCGATCGGAGACGGCCCGCCCGGCCTCTACGAACCGGTCCATGGCTCGGCGCCCGACATCGCAGGCAAGAACATGGCGAACCCTCTCGCCACGATCCTCGCAGCCTCCATGGCGCTGAGGCATTCGCTCGACCTCGCCGAGCCTGCCGCTGCGATTGAGACCGCCGTCGACAACATCCTCGCGGCCGGTCTCCGCACCGCCGACATCGCGGGCACGGGACCGACCACTTCGACGACAGAGATGGGGGACGCGGTAGCGAGAGCCGTCTCCATGTGAGGCGCTCGACGAAGTAGAGCAGTAGCAAGTAGAGCAGTAGAACAGTATGAAACGCGTCACAGCGCTCGGCCTGCTTCTCGTCGCTGCTGCTTCGTGCAGTAGCGGGTCATCCGACTCAACGCCGACGAGCGTCGCCACGATCGCGACGACCCTCGCTCCTACTTCGACCGTGCCGTTCACGCCCGGGGCTCCGGGGGTCGGGGATGTGTACTACCCGGGGCTTGGGAACGGTGGCTACGACGTTCAGCACTACGGCCTCGAACTCACCTACGACGCCGACGGATCGGTCGAGGCGGATGCCGCCATCACCGCGGTCGCGACGCAGAACCTCTCCGGATTCAATCTCGATTTCGTCGGATGGGAGATCGATGAGCTAACCGTCGATGGGAGCGAGGTCACCTTCCTTCGGGACGGAGACGAACTCGTGATCACCCACCGGATTCCCTCGGGCGAGCATTTCAAGATCGAACTGTCCTACGGGGGCACACCACAGCCGATGCAGTCGGCTGCGATCCCCATCGCGATCGGCTGGCTCGCCGGACCCGAGGGTGAGCAGTTTGTCGTGGCCGAACCCGACGCGGCTCATTCGTGGTTCCCCTCGAACGATCATCCGACCGACAAGGCAACGTTCACATTCTCCATCACTGTCCCCGCTGGATTCATGGGTGCAGCCAATGGAGAACTGACGGACGTCATCTCGAGTGAGACGACCACGACGTATCACTGGTCGATGGATGCACCCATGGCACCGTATCTCGCGACCGTTGTGATCGGTGACGGTTGGGAGCTCGTTGAAGACCCCGGCTCTACCGAGACGGCGGGGCTGCAGATCAGGAACATGCTTCCAGCGGACCTTGTCGGAGACGCCCCGGTCGCCCTCGCGCAGACCGGAGAGATGATCAACGTCCTCGAAGAGGCGTTCGGGCCGTACCCATTCGACCAGTACGGGATCGCCGTTGTCGACGGTTTCCAGCACGCTCTCGAGAATCAGACGCTCTCACTGTTCGGACGTACGATGGTGGAAGCTCCCTTCTTCGAATACGTCCATGTCCACGAACTCGCTCATCAATGGTTCGGGAACTCGGTCTCGGTCGCACAGTGGAGCGACATCTGGCTCAACGAAGGGTTCGCCACGTTCGCTGAGCTCCTCTGGATCGAGCATCTCTTCGGAGCGGAGGCCTACCGGGAGGAAGTGGCGAATCGCACCGAGGTGACGCGCATCGCCGAATACGGCCCACCGGCAACGCCCCCTCCGAACGATCTCTTCAACGGCAGCGTCTACCAGAGGGGCGCCCTCGTGCTCGTCGCCCTACGCGAAGAGATCGGCGATGACGCATTCTTCGCAACCCTCCGCACGTATGCGGAGCGCTATGCCGACGGCAATGCCACAACCGACAACTTCATCGCCGTCGCCGAGGAGACGTCAGGCCACGATCTCACGGATCTCTTCGCCACCTGGCTCTACGGCCAGGAGCTACCGCGCTGAGCGCTAACGTCGTCATCATGGCGCAGCAAGCAGACATCGGACTCATCGGTCTCGCCGTTATGGGTCGCAACCTCGTCCTGAACATGGCCGACCACGGCTTCACCGTTTCGGTCTACAACAGATCGCCGGAGCGCACGAAGGAGTTCCTATCGGGCGATGCCTCCGAAGCGTCGGTCATCGGCACGCGATCGCTCGAAGATCTCGTGGACACACTGAAACGGCCGCGTGTCGTGATGCTCATGATCAAAGCCGGTCAGCCGGTTGACGATCAGATCGATGCTCTCGTCCCCCTGCTCGAACGGGGTGACATCGTCGTCGATGGCGGCAATTCGCGGTTCACCGATACCGAACAGCGAACGGCCCGCCTTGCAGAGTTCGGTATCCGCTTTATCGGGATGGGCGTCTCCGGCGGAGAGGAAGGCGCCCGCTACGGCCCGTCGATCATGCCCGGCGGCAACATCGCAGCGTGGCCGATCGTTGAGTCCATCTTCCGGTCGATCGCTGCCGACGCCGACGGTGAGCCGTGCTGCGAGTGGGTGGGACCCGGTGGCGCAGGCCACTACGTCAAGATGGTCCACAACGGCATCGAGTACGGCGACATGCAGGTGATCGCCGAGGCATATGACGTGATGCGTCGCGGTCTGGGACTGACGCCCGCTGAGATGCGCCCGATCTTCGCCCGTTGGAACGAGGGTCGGCTCGACTCGTTCCTCATCGACATCACCCGGGACATCATGGGAACGGTCGACGCCGACGGAACGCCGCTCCTCGATCGTGTTCTCGACGCCGCCGGACAGAAGGGCACCGGCAAGTGGACTGTGGTGGCGTCGATGGACCAGGCGATGCCGACCACCCTCGTCTCGGAAGCGGTGTACGCCCGGATCGTGTCTGCTCTCCTCGACGAACGCGCCGCGGCGGCAGAGGTCCTGACCGGCCCTGATGGGTCGATCCAGGACGCGCCCGATGGTGTCATCGCCGATCTCGAAGACGCCCTCTATGCATCCAAGATCGTTTCGTATGCCCAGGGATTCATGTTGTTCGAAGCAGCCTCCGATGAGTACGGGTGGAACCTCGACCCGGGGACCATCGCATCTCTCTGGCGGGCAGGATGCATCATCCGTTCGCGGTTCCTCGGTGACATAACAGCGGCATACCGTTCCAATCCCGATCTCTCGAATCTCCTGGTGGAAGGCTTCTTCCGTGACGCGGTGACCGCCGCCGAGCCGGGTTGGCGCCGAACCGTCGCGCGGGCCGTCGCTGCGGGAATCCCCGTTCCCGCGTACTCGTCGGCTCTGGCGTTCTACGACGCATACCGCTCGGAACGTCTGCCCGCGAACCTCATCCAGGCGCAGCGTGACTCCTTCGGCGCCCACACTTACGAACGAACGGACGAACCTCGCGGCCGATTCTTCCACTCGGATTGGACACAACAATGATGACCCCACCCCGGACGATGGCTGCTCTGATCACACCGTTCGACCGCGCCGGCTTGATCGATGCCGGTGCGCACCGGCACAACCTCGGATCCCTCACCGAGGGCGGCCTTGCCGGTTTTCTTATCGGTGGCTCGACCGGTCAGGGCCCGTACCTCGAATCCGGCGAACGGGGCCTCCTCACAGCGACAGCGCGCGATGAGCTCGGCCCAGGAGTGTTCCTGCTGGCAGGTATCTCCGCCCAGTCCGTCCGCCAGGCCACCCTGCAGGTCGCCGAGGCAGCCGGCGCAGGAGCCGATGCCGTGCTCGTCACGACACCGACACTCCTGCTCCGCAAGGACCACGAACTCGTCGCTTCGTTCTTCCGGTCCGTTGCCGACCACTCCCCGGTCCCCGTCTTCTGTTACTCGGTGCCGGCCGTCATGTCATACGAGCTACCCGTCGAAACAGCAGTCGACCTATCCGATCACCCGAACGTGGTCGGCATGAAGGACTCGGGCGGCGACCCCGACCGGGTGGCTCCGATTCTCGACGGAGCCGGCGACGGCTACTACCTGTACACGGGTGCCTCTCGCATCGTTCATGAGGCAGTCGTGCGTGGCGCATACGGCGCGATCACCGCGTCGGCGAACTACGCGTCCGAACTGGTCGATGCTGCACGGACGGACCTCGATGCCCAGGACCGCCTGTCGGCGATCTCGGCGACCGTCGAACGTCACGGTCTGGCGGGGACGTACGCGGCGGCCGAGATGGAGGGCCTCGCTCCAGGGACGATGCGTGCTCCGTTGGTCGCTCTCGACGCCGACACCCGGGAAGAGATGCGTGAGCTCTGCTGTCCCGGTGTCGGGCAGTAGCCTGCGTTCGTACAGAGCGAAGGAGCGCCCATGACCAACCTGGCCGGCAAGACGATGTTCATGTCCGGCGGGAGTCGCGGGATCGGCCTCGCCATTGCCAAGCGGGTCGCCGCCGACGGTGCCAACGTCGCCCTAATCTCGAAGACCGCCGAACCCAACCCGAGGCTCCCGGGGACGATCTTCACCGCTGCTCAGGAGATCGAAGAGGCCGGGGGCAATGCCCTGCCCATCGTGGGAGACATCCGCTTCGACGACCAGGTGGAAGCTGCCGTGGCACAGACCGTCGAGGCATTCGGCGGCATCGATCTCTGCCTGAACAACGCGTCGGCGATCAACCTCTCAGGCACCGAACAGCTGCCGATGAAGGCGTACGACCTGATGCAGGACATCAACGCCCGGGGCACGTACCTCGTATCGAGATCGTGTATCCCGCATCTGAAGAAGGCCGAGAACCCGCACATCCTCAGTCTCAGCCCACCCTTGAACCTCTCACCCCACTGGTTCGCGAACAACCTCGCCTACACGATGGCGAAGTACGGCATGTCGATGTGCACGCTCGGCATGTCGGCTGAGTTCGCCGGAGCGGGAATCGCCGTGAACAGTCTGTGGCCGCGCACGGCCATCGCCACTGCCGCCGTTCAGAATCTGCTCGGTGGTGAGGACGCCATGAAACGGACCAGAACGCCAGAGATCATGGCCGATGCCGCCTACGCGATCTTCACACGGCCGAGCCGCGAAGCAACCGGGAACTTCTACATCGACGACGAGGCCCTTGCAGAATCCGGCGTGACCGATCTATCTGCCTACGCCGATGTCCCCGATGCTGACCTGCTACCGGATTTCTTCCTGGACGGCTGGGGCTGGCGGACAGACCAGAGCGAAAAGCAGACAGCAGACCAGCTAGGCAGGGACGTCCAGGATCAGACCGATGATCTCCCGGATGTGGGACAGGGTGACGGCACCAGTATTCCCGAACACCTCGTCGACCCTATCAACGGAGACCGCACGGACGTGTTGACACTGGGCGGCGGACCTGACCGATACTCCGTTCCGATCATCCGGATCGATCACGATCTCGGACCCGAAACCTCGGATCAATGTAGTCAAGGGAACGACGTGGATGACCGTTGAGCCCGCATCGATGACCCGCTGAGAGGTCACGACGACCGCCGGGCGCCGCAGGCCAGCCTCGTGACCGGCAGGCATGCCGAAATCAACTCCTACGACGTCACCTGAGATCAGCATCAAGCCAGGAACTCTCGTGGGACTCGACAGGTCGGGCGAGTTCTTCACCGATCCGGTCCTGACGGAGCCGCCGGACGGCGAGTGCTACCGTTCCACCCACGCTCTCTCCCAACTCCGCGGCTAACCGCTTCAGTTCCTCATGGGTCGCGACGTCGATCCGTACACTCGTACTCTGCATACATACCAGCATATGTTCTTGCATGCATTTGTCAAGAGGACTCGGCGACGCCCAGAGCTACGGGCTCTTCGACCGGGGGTGATCGTCCATCTCGAGTTGCATCGCCGGGATCGTCGGGTTGCGGACCGTCTCCCTGATGATCTCCTCGGTGCTCGTGTCGGCGGGCAACTTCTTCTTGGGCAGCCAGAACGAGAGGCCCGCTCCAAAGAGGGCTACGAGACCGCCAACAAGGATGGCACCCTGGAATCCGTCTACCGTTGACTCCCGGTAGATCGTCCCGATCTCATCCTGAACCTCTGCGGGCGCTGCAGCTATCTCGCTCTCGACGATCTCCAGGTCGGCACCGTTGAGTCCGCCCTCGAGCGCCGCCTGGATCTGCGGTTTCGAGTCTTCAGGGACGACCGTGCTGTCGGCGATCTGACCGCCCATCGACGAGATCCCGACGCTGAGAATGACGGTTCCGATGACGGCTGTGCCGAGGGCCATCCCCAGATTCTGTGCCGTTCCCTGGAGACCCGATGCCTCGCTCGCCTCGTCATTGTCAACGCCGCTCAGAATGAGGTTCGGTAACTGCCCGGCGATGAGCCCAATCGCGAGACCGCCCACCAGGAGGCCGAGTGCCATATCCATCGCCTCCGTCGCACCGTCGAGCGATCGGGCGAGGATCACGCCTCCGGTGAACAGCAGAACCAATCCCCCCTGGATGATGTATCTCGGGTAGATCTTCTGTCCGAGAGGTGGCGTGAGAATGGATGTGAGCAGCACACCGATCGAGAGGGGCAGCAGCGTGATCCCTGTCTGGAGCGCGTCGAATCCGAGCACCGACTGGGTGAACAGCGGTATCAAGAAGAGCAAGCCCGCTTGTGCGAATGTCTGGGTCGAGAGGATTGGAAGCCCGGCCGAGGCGAGGTCGTTCGATGCCGGAAGATCGATGGGTGAAGGAGTACGGGGCGCTTCGCGGCCTCCCTCTTCCTCACCCACCAGACGAAGACCCCGATCAGCACGATGCCAAGTCCGATCAAGGAGAGAACGAGCGGATCCTGCCATCCCCTGCTCGTCGTTTGCAGAATCCCGAACACGAAGAGACCCATGCCGGAAACCGACAACCCAACTCCCACGAAGTCGAGCTTCGGCTTCGGGACGACCGCTGGAGCGTCGGTGATGAGTCCCGAGGCGAGGAGCACCCCGAGAACGATGAGCGCTTCGGCACCGAAAGCGACCCGCCAACTCAG
>JAMBLK010000048.1 GCA_023336855.1 Actinomycetes bacterium | reverse complement strand
GGTGGAGGTGAGGGGATTTGAACCCCTGGCCCCTACGTTGCGAACGTAGTGCTCTGCCGGGCTGAGCTACACCCCCGGACGAGACGGGAGTGTATCAGGCAGGGATGCGCAGCGGCAGCCCTATTCCGCCCATTCGACGTCGAACCCGACGCGTTCCGGATGCGAGTGACCGTTCGCACAGATCACCCGTTCTTCCACCGACTCCTCGATCGGGTCGGACTCCACGATGAAGACGGGTTTTCCGTTGTCGGATCGGGAGCCAACGATCTGGCGGGTTACCTCCGTCGTCCAGATGAGACGAACCTCGGTGGACGAACAGACGGGACAGGCCGGTGCAGACATAGGTTCAGTTCCCTCCGAGATCATTTCGTAGTCGCTCTTGTACAACGGCCGTCGTCAGATCCGAGCGACTCCGTTCGATCAGGGACCGCGCCACGTCCGTTGTGCGCCGAAGCCCCGACGTCATGCCATCCGGGTAGTCGAGCGATGTCAGGAGATCGAGAACCGTGTCCATCGAAACGAACGTGGCTTCGGCGTCCTCGACTCTGCCTGCCCTGAGATAGTCCAACATGCGACGCCGCTGCTCCCCAACGGCTTCACCGAGGCCCTTCAGATAGGGCACCGAGTGAACACCGATCTCAGATGGAAGCGGCAGCGGTTCTCCTGCCAGCAGCGCGGTCGTGAGGACGCCTTCGGCGTACTCCTTCACGGCGTCGTAGAAGAAGCCCGCGTGATAGATGTCCTGATGATCGGATAGCGGGGCCTCTGCCTCCGCGATCAGTGATCGAGCCTCAGCGAGGAGCTCGTCGGCTCTGTCGGTCTCGCCGCGGTGGAGCGAACGGATGGCGTTCGCCGAGGTACGGATGATGATCCGACAATTCTTCAGAGCGAGTTCACGCGCTGCGTTCTTCTGATCGAGATCGGCACGAACAGCAGCTTCGATCGCGGAGAGGTCGGGAGGGCCGCTGGTCACAATGTCAGCCGGCGATGACGCGAACCGTGGGCGGCGCCTCTTCGAGTTCGAGATCCGCAGCAGTCGTTGGGCCGGCTGCGATCGACGTCGGGATCTGAACGACCGGTGCCCGCCGTACCGTCTTGGGCTGCCTTGCGGCGAGGATCATGGCCACGTAACCACCGACCGCCATGTCGACGACGATGGTGATGGCGAGCCAGGTGATGCTCGTCCGGAGAACAGCGATCACGAGCGAGACAAGGGCGGTCACGAGCAGAGCGATGAAGATCCGCTGCCGCCGCATTTGGGCGTGATGCTGGGCGTACGCAGGGCTGCCTACTTGGGCGGTGGTGACGTTGGCCAGCTTCTCTTTCGAGCGCGCGAACGCACGGGTCGTTGCCCGCGGGTTCTCCCGACGATGATCGAAAAACGAGGGCAGCAGAAATGCCGCCCACGCCCCCGCGATGAGGATGAAAAAGATGATGCCCATCAGTTGTACTCCAGCGCTGGATCGAGCGTAGGCCCGAATCCGGCCACTTCGAAGTATTTACCCACTAGTGAACTATGCATTGTGGTCCGAAAACCCGCTTACTAGCAACTCCAATCCGTGGGTCAGGGCTGGAAGGATCACCGCGAGGGACTCTTCGACACCCTTCACGGACCCGGGAAGGTTGACCACGAGCGTCTGATCGATCGTTCCTGCGACCCCCCGGGAGAGCATTCCGTGGGCGTTCTTACCGAAGGTCGCCGCCCGCATCGCCTCCGCCAATCCAGGGGCCTCGCGGTCGAGAACTGCCTTCGTGCCCTCAGGAGTCAGGTCTCGGGCTGTGAGTCCGGTTCCCCCCGTCGTGATCACGAGATCGACAGAACCTGCCAGTTCGGAGAGGACGTCAGAGACAGACTCCACACCGTCCGGGATCACCCGGCATTCGACGACGCGGATCCCCGCCGACTCGAGGAGGGCGACGGCTGTGGGTCCGGATCGATCTTCGGCCCGGCCGGCAGAAACGCGGTCAGACACGGTCACAACCGCGGCGGTACGGTCACTCACGGTGCCACTCCCCGGATCGGCCGCCGGATTTCTCGAGCAGACGGACGCTCTCGATCTCAGCGCTCCGATCGATGCCCTTGATCATGTCGTAGAGCGCCACAGCGCCGATCGCCGCTCCTGTCATCGCTTCCATCTCGACACCGGTCTTCGCGGTCACGGTTGCTGTGACGGTGATCGTCGCACCAGCCTCGACGGGATCGACCGAAACGGTGAGCGATTCGACGAAGAGGGGGTGGCAGAGGGGCACCAGCGAGGACGTCAGCTTCGCTCCTTGGATCGCTGCGATCCTCACGGTTGCGATGGCGTCGCCTTTTGGCAGGTCGCCGGTGAACAAGCGGTCACGGGTCGACCCGTCCATCCTCACGGTTGCTTCCGCAACGGCTCGGCGAGCAGTCACTGCCTTCTCCCCCACGTCGACCATGCGTACGTTCCCTGCATCGTCGAGATGAGTCAGTTCGTCAGTCACCGAGTACCTCCCTGCGGCTTCTCGCTTCGGGCCAGTGGATCATTTCGAGTTCCACGGTACCTCCCGGCTCGACGCGACCGACTCCGGCGGGCACGACGGCGAGAGCATCGGCGAACGCGAGCGCCGACAGGACGTTCGATGATTGTCCACCCGACTTGCGGGCATGCACTCGACCATCGGTGTGGCGTGCGGTTGAGACACGAAGGAACACGGTCTTCTCGGAGTTGGTATCTGCACCATCATCGAGAACACCCTCGATGCGCTCGCGGTAGAGACGGTCGGCGCCCATCATGGCAAGAAGCGCGGGCCGCATGAACTGCTCGAACGAGACGAAGACCGAGACCGGGTTCCCCGGCAGACCGAAGAATGGAACGTCACCAACGGTTCCGAATCCGAGTGGTTTCCCCGGCTGCATGGCGACTTTCCAGAATCCGACCGTGCCTCGATCTCGCAACGCGAGCTTGACGATGTCATAGGCGCCCATCGACACGCCACCGCTCGTCACGATCGCGTCGGCGCCACTCATGGCTTCTTCGAGGACGGTCTCGAAGGTGCCCACGTCATCGTTGACGATGCCGTAGTCCCTGACGTCTGCCCCGAGATCCTCCAGCAGACCCTTCATGAGTGTCCGATTCGAGTCGCGGATCGCACCCCTCGCGAGACTCGGAGTTGACGGCGGAACAAGTTCATCACCGGTCGACATCATTGCGACGACCGGCCGTCGGCGAACTATGGGGCGTATCCCCATCGATGCCATCACCGAAGCGTGAGCCGCCCGCATCCTCAGCCCTGCATCGAACACCCTGGTACCGGCTCGGACGTTTCCTCCCGCGGGACGGATGTGGTCGCCGACGGCAGCCTCTTCCATGATCCGGACAGAGTCGGCCTCAGTCTCCTCCGTCACCTCGACCGGGACGATCGCATCGGCACCCCCAGGGATCGGAGCTCCCGTCATGATCCTCGCGACCGTGCCGCTCGTGAGTGCGACCGACGGCACGGCCCCTGCCGCCACGTCGTCCACGACCTTGAGATCCATCGGTGGGTTCGTTGTGTCGGCCGCGATCACGGCGAATCCATCCATCGCAGCGTTCTCGAATCCGGGGAGATCATCCGGGGCATTGACATCTCGTGAGAGAACCGCACCGATCGCATCTGCGAAGTCCACCTCGACTTCGTCGAGCAGCGGCATGCTGTTCAGCACCTCGGCCTGCATCTCCTCGAGCGGTCGCATCATCCGGTGACCGACCGTTCTGATCCAGAAGCGAGTCGACGAATGTTCGGGGCATGGCGCACGACGACGAGCACCGCGATGGCAGCGGCCCAAGCGAGAGACCAACCCCGGTAGCCGGAGAGGGCGAAGCCCGGCACGTAGAGCACCATCGCTCCCAGAGAGGCAACGGATGCCACCTTGAGCACGAGGGTGACGACAAGCCAGATCACGGCCATCACAATACCGAAGATCGGTGCGAGATAGATAGCCGCACCGATCGCTGTGGCGACACCCCGTCCACCACGGAACCGGTGCCAGATCGGCGCAACATGTCCCAGGACGGCTGCAAACGCGCACGCTAAGGCAAGCGTCTCGACCGAGGCCGTGTTGCTGACGATCGTCGCCCAGGCCACACCGATCGCCGCGGCAACCGCACCTTTGGCACCATCACCGAGGAGAACAAGGGCCGCAGGGCCCTTGCCGAGCGACCGCATGACGTTGGACGTTCCCGGGTTGCCGCTGCCCGTTGTGTAGATGTCGACGCCGAGCATCCGGGGCACGATGACCCCGAAATCGATCGATCCGATGAGATAGGCGACTATAAACGGTGCGAACACATCCACCCGGGGAAGTTTATGCGCGTGTCGACGCGAAGTTTCTTCCCCAAAGCCAATCTACGCGCAAGAATGGGGGTAAGACTTCCCTCCCCGTGGACAACCGAACGCAGGCCCCCCACCATTCCCCCTGCTTGCGTAAGGAGACCACGGGGGGGGATCTCGTGATTCAGACCCCTTCCCGAGATGCGTTTGAGTCGATACAGTCGATGAGTGTTCTGGTTGACCCGACCTCCGTACATCAGATGGGCTGTCGCCGCAGCGATCGTGGTCGCAGCGCTCCTCTGGGACCTGAGGGGCAGCGTCCAGATCCTGTACCCGTTCGCCTCGACGGCGATCGCAGCCGGAACACCGATCAGCGACTCCCAGGTCGTGTGGCGCAGCATCCCGGAAGGCGCGATGGAGGTGCCCGACCTGACCGACCCGATCGCATCGCGGGACGTCGCCGCAGGGGAACCCATCGTTCCGTCGGCGGTGTCCGGCGTGTCGTTGATTCCGGATGGGTGGTGGTCCGTCCCTGTTCCGCTCCCGAGCGTGGCGGTTCCCGGCACTCGCGTCCGACTGGTGGGGATCGAAACAAGCTTCGAGACCGACGGCATCGTCGTATCCGTCGCCGGGGATGAGCTCCTGTCGTTCTCGGACTCCGGTCTGGTCGCCGTCCCCCCGGCCTACGCAGCCGTCGTGGCGATCGCCTCAAGAGATGGAACCCTCATCGTGCTCCTTGATCCGTAGGGCCGCCTCCGGCGGCGGTATCCGGTATCCGGTATCCGGTAGAGCATCCTGTGTCTTGCTGGCGGCTGGCGGCTCTTGCCTGTCCCCCGTTCGCCCTGCGGACCAGGGGCTTTCTCCGACCCTTCTAGGCTGGCAGGATGCTCGATGCCATCTTCTGGGGGGCGGTCCAAGGATTGACCGAGTTCCTCCCGATCTCTTCCAGCGGCCATCTCGTTCTCATACCAGCGCTTCTCGGACGCGAAGCGCCTGATCTCACGACGGTGGCGGTGCTGCATCTCGGCACGCTCTTCGCCGTGCTCCTCTACTACCGCACCGACCTCGTACGGATGGCTCGGTTCGATCGTGCCGGTCGGCGCATGATGACGATCATCGCGATCGGAACCGTTCCGGCCGTGGTCCTCGGCCTGGCGTTCGAGAGCAAGCTCGAAGAACTCGTCGAGCGACCGACGACGGTCGCGATCATGCTCATCATGACCGGCGTCGTCTTGCTCGCGACAACGGCACTCCGGCGTGGGGACAGAACGGCCGAGGGGCTGGATCCAAAGGACTCCGGGATCATCGGTCTCGCTCAATCCCTGGCTCTCATCCCCGGTGTCTCCCGCTCCGGGATGACGATCTCCGCCGGCCTCGCTCGTGGCATGGATCGGGTCGAAGCAGCCAGGTTCGCCTTCCTTCTCGGAATTCCGGTGATCGCCAGTGCCGGCCTGTTGTCGGTCGCCAAGGCCATCTCAGACGGTGGTGGCATCACAGCTTCGACGATCGCCGGCATGGCCGTCGCCGCCGTCGTCGGCTACTGGGCGATTGCGTTCCTGATCCGCGTCCTGGGACGAGTGGGCCTCGCGCCATTCGGTATCTACTGCATCGCCGCAGGCGCCATCAGCGTGGTTCTTCT
>JAMBLK010000047.1 GCA_023336855.1 Actinomycetes bacterium | reverse complement strand
GGCGTGGCACTGCTTCTCCTCGGGGCGTTCCTCCGCCGATGAGAGAGCAACTCGAGATCCCGGTCGAACTCGATGGTGAGAGAATCGACAGAGCAGTCGCGATTCTCTGCGGAGTCAGCCGAAGGATTGCCAGATCAACGATCGAGGCAGGTGGCGTTGTGCGACGGGGAGACAGCCTCTCGCCGTCGGATCGGGCCGTAGCCGGTGATGTGATCGAGATCGACCTCGTCATCGACGAGGTTGCCGTGGAAGCGGACATCGACGTCGAGTTCGCCATCGCGTACGAGGACGATGACGTGATCGTCGTTGACAAGCCCGCAGGAGTGGTCGTACACCCAGGAGCAGGGCGCACGGGTGGAACGCTTGCGAACGGACTCTTGGCCCGCATCCCCGCAATTGCCGATCTTGGCCCGGAGCATCGATGGGGGATCGTGCACCGGATCGATCGAGACACGTCGGGGCTCCTCATCGTCGCGAAGACACCGTCCGCGTTCGACCACTTGCAAGCGGCGCTGAAGGAGCGTGAAGTCAATCGGCGCTATCTCACCCTGGTGGCAGGACGGTTCACCAACACCACAGGCACGATCGACGCCCCGGTTGGGCGAGATCACGCCCATCCCACGCGAATGACCGTTGCCGAGGGAGGACGCCACGCTCGAACCCACTACCGGCGCCTTGCCGATTGGGATGATCAGGACGAATCGCTCATGGCGGTCACGCTCGAAACCGGACGTACCCATCAGATCCGGGTTCACATGCGTGCCATCGATCATCCGATCATCGGCGATCCCGTCTACGGACCCGGGCGACGAATGGCGGGGGATCCGGGGCGGACGTGGCTCCACGCCGAGGCGCTCACATTCGAGCATCCATCGGGCTCCGGGCCGATGACGGTGCACGCGGCGTTACCCGCAGATCTGGTCGGGTCACTCGATGGCCTCGGCAGGCCGACACGAGGAGCGGTTGAGTGATCGCGGCAGAGCACCGCGAACACACGCACTAGTAGATTCCCCCAGCAGGAGGTTCCATGTCGATCCACTATGAACGGCTGTCGGCGCTCGATAACTCGTTCCTCGCGCTCGAATCGCGCACGACGCACATGCATGTGGGAGCGGTCACGGTCTTCGACTCCGGCTCCTTCGCCCTCGAGAACGGTGGAATCGACGTCGATCGGCTCTGCGCGTTCATCGAGTCCAAGCTGCACATGATCCCGAGATACCGGCAACGGCTCGCACGCGTCCCGATCGAGCGATTCCCTGTTTGGGTGGATGACGATCACTTCACCATCGACTACCACATCCGTCACATCGCCCTGCCCCGTCCCGGCACTGAGAAGCAACTGAAACAGATCGCCGGCCGACTCATGTCGCAACAACTCGATCGTTCGAAGCCTATGTGGGAGATGGTGGTCGTAGAAGGACTCGATCACGGACGCTTCGCGATCGTTACAAAGATCCACCACTGCATGATCGATGGGATGTCCGGTGTCGACCTGATGGCAGTGCTCATGTCGCTCGTGCCTTCCGACGAGATCATCCCCGCTCCGGTCTACGAACCACGTCCGGCGCCGAACGGCACTGAACTGTTGGTGCGAGAGACGACGCGACGTATCTCAGAGGCCGTTGGCTCCGTCCAGAACATCCAGAACGTTTTCGGGAACGTCACAGGGTTGGCCGAGTCGTTGGGCAGTCGCCTGCAGGCCGTGGGCGCATCGCTTGCGTCGGGCTGGCTCACGCCGACAGGGAAGACGCCGATCAACGGCGACATCGGACCCGGCCGTCGATTCGATTGGGTCAACATCCCGCTTGCCGACGTGAAAGCGGTCAAGAACAAACTCGGGGGAACCGTCAACGACGTGTTCCTCGCCACCGTGGCGGGCGCGGTCCGGCGTTTCCTCATCGATGAGCGGGGCAGCTCTGAGAAGGAGCTCAAAGGAGCCGACTTCCGCGTCATGGCACCGGTGAGTGTCCGGGCGAAGGATCAGCGCGGAACGCTCGGCAACCAGGTCGCCATGTGGCTCGCCGCCCTCCCGATCGACGATCCGGATCCGGCTTCCCGGTTGCGAACGGTCCACGCCGAGACGGAGATGCTCAAAGACACCGACCAGGCGCTCGGAGCAGCGACACTCGTGCGCGTGTCGGCAGGAGCGCCGGCCACGCTGGTAGCCCTCGGGGCCCGCCTCGCAGCGAACGCCCGTCCGTTCAACATGACGGTGACCAACGTCCCCGGCCCCCAGTTCCCCTTGTATCTGCTGGATGCCCGTGTCGAAGCGACGTATCCGCTCGTCCCGCTCTGGGAGAGCCATGGCATCGGTCTTGCGATGTTCTCGTACGATGGAACGGTGTCGTGGGGGATCAATGCCGACTACGGGATCATGCCTGACGTGGATCGGTTCGGAGCTGCGATCCTCGAGTCCTTCTCCGAACTCTGCGAAGCAGCAGCGAACGCCCCGGAGAAGAAAGCGGAGCCTCAGAAACCGAAGAAGGCAGCGAAGCCAAAGAATTCGGTTCCAAGGAAGCGCCCCCCGATCGGAACGTAGCCGCCAGCTACCAGCTACCAGCT
>JAMBLK010000046.1 GCA_023336855.1 Actinomycetes bacterium | reverse complement strand
GTCATCGTATGAGTCGTCGTCGGATTTCTTGTCGGTGTCGGGCGAGTCTTCGTCATCGTCGGTCGAGTCAGTTGAGTCGTCGTCGTAGCCATCGCTCGACGCATCGTCATCGGGTGTGGTGACATCCTGTGCGATTGCCGTGTCGTCCAAAGGGGTCTCGGTCTGACCGACGACAGCCACCGCCACTCCGGTCAGTGCCATGGTCAGCAGAACGGTTCCCAGAACCGCCAGCAGTCTCTTCGTCATTGTGCTTCCTCCTGGTCGAGTTGATAACGAGGAGTAGATCAGATCGTGTGATATCCGAACCTCCGGTGGTCGTTAACGGTTCGGTAAATAGTCGATGGTCAAGCCGTGAGCCGTGAGCAAGACGCGAGACAGGGGAGGTTGGCGAGAGAATCCTCACGGGTCACAGTTCACACCTCGTCCGGTTCGGAGGGCGGCTTCTCGCGACACGAAGAAGCCCCCACGTTCGTGAGGGCTTCCGTGAACCTTGTGAGGTGGACCGATGCGGTCTATTTGGATCATCCCGCATTGGGTACTACTTACCCCGCCGGCCGTCCCACCGGTTCCCAACCATTATCGGCGCTGGAACCGGGAACTGTTGGCGTTTTCTTCGGTTCGCGGCAATGTGATGCGCTCGACCCATAGGACCAAGATGGGTCGGTCGGAGGCACTTCTTCATGCTTGAACTCGTCGATCTGAGCAAACGATTCGGTGACGTCATCGCTCTCGATGGCGCCGGATTCGTCGTCGAACGCGGACGCATCCTCGGTTTCCTCGGCCCGAACGGAGCGGGCAAGACCACGGCGATGCGAGTCGTGTTCGGACTCGTACGTCCCGACACCGGAACCGTGTCCTGGAACGGTGCCCCCGTTGGCTCGAGGGAACGGCTCCGTTTCGGGTACATGCCGGAGGAGCGTGGGCTCTATCCGAAGATGAAGGTCCACGACCAACTCGTTCACTTCTCCCGACTGTCCGGCCTCTCCAAGTCGGAAGCAAACGAAGCGGTTGACCACTGGCTCGGTGTCCTCGGTCTCGCCGGAAGGGGTGACGCGAAACTCGATGACCTGTCTCACGGCAATCAGCAACGCGCTCAGTTGGCTGCCGCTCTCGCACCCAACCCCGAGTTGCTGATTCTCGACGAGCCGTTCGCCGGCCTCGATCCCATCGGTGTCGATTCGCTCGCCGAGACGCTGAGGGAGTTGGCATCCGGGGGTGTGACGATCGTCTTCTCGAGCCACCAACTCGACCTCGTCGAGGACGTATGCCAGGACGTCGCGATCATCGATGAGGGTCGGATCGTGCTGTCGGGACCGCTCGACGACATCAAGAACCGTTCGAGGAAACGGCGGCTCATGATCGACGTCGACGGAGAGGCGTGGGTTCCGGACATGCCGGGAGTCGAAGTCGTCGACGGGCCGGGACCATCTCATTGCATCGTCAACGACGACGCCCCGGTGGCCGATCTCCTCGCTGCAGCGAATGCCGCGGGGTCGGTGAATCGATTCGTGTTCGAACCGCCCCGCCTCACCGATCTGTTCCGCGAGGCGGTGGGGTCATGAATCCGTGGAGTCAGGTCGCATTGTTGGCGAAGCGAGAGTTCCTCGAACGGGTTCGAAGCAAGCCGTTCATCGTCACGATGTCGCTCCTGGTGGTTGCGATCCTTGCGATCGGTCCGGTCGTCAGCCGGTTCTCGGGTGGCGACGAGCAGGCGACGAGCATCGGTCTAGCCGGTGATGAAGTAGCCGGTATTGAGCAGGAACTCGAAGCGCAGGCGGCTCTGTTCGAGATGGAGATCGACGTCGAGCGGTTGTCCAGCCGATCAGATGCGGAGACCGCTCTGATAGAAGGAGAAGTCGCTGTCGTTCTCGTCGATCGGACCGAGATCGTCTTCCACACCGGAGGCTCATCTCGACTGACGGCACTTGTTCACGGTGCCGTCGATACTGCACTGAAGACCGAGGCGCTCACGGAACTGGGGTTGTCGGACAACGAGATAGCGGTGGTCGTCGAGCCGGTCCCAGTCGAGGTCACGACGCTCGAAGAAACCAATGCTCAGGACGAGGCGAAGCGGGGGGCAGCGTTCGTGGGGGCGATCTTCCTCTACATCTCGATCATCATGTTCGGTCAGTTCGTGGCGATGGGCACGGTCGAGGAGAAGCAGAACAGGGTCGTCGAGGTAGTCCTGTCGCGGGTCCGGCCGTGGCAGGTACTCGTCGGCAAAGTGGTCGGGATCGGACTCATCGGGTTGTTTCAACTCGCAGCGTTTTCCGGAGCTGCATACATCTCAGCTCAGTTCGCGGACCTTCCCGACATCGACGTCGCAGCGATCGGTCTGCCGATCATCGCTTCGCTGTTCTTCTGGTTCATTCTCGGCTACACGTTCTACGCATTCCTATATGCGGCGGTCGGGTCGACGGTGTCACGGCAGGAGGACCTGCAGGGGGCGATCATGATCCCGATCATTCTGATCATGCCCGGCTATCTCCTTGCGATCTTCGCTGCCGAGGATCCCGGCGCACTGCTTCCGACCATCGCATCCTGGTTGCCTCCGTGGGCGCCATTCGTCATGCCCGTGCGGATTGCTGCCGGCGTGGTCCAGCCTTGGGAGATCATCGTGGCAGTCGTTGGAACAGCTCTTGGGGCCGTCGCCCTCGTCTGGATCGGGTCCCGCGTTTACTCGGGGGCGCTGCTGCGCACCGGAAGCAAGATCAAGCTGAGGGATGCGTGGCGAGCAGCTGTTGAGTAGATCAGCAGCCGAGTAGATCAGTAGACCAGGGAGCCGCCAGCTACCAGCTACCAGCT
>JAMBLK010000045.1 GCA_023336855.1 Actinomycetes bacterium | reverse complement strand
TCGGAGCGCCACCCCTCCCTTTGTCACGGCGTGGGGAGGATTCCCACGGTTTCGGACGGTCGTGCCGACCGGTGACACGACGTCGTGTGCGGCTCCCAACTGCGTCGGGGGCACGCGCTACATGCGCACTCGGCGCCCGTGTGCGACAGGACCGATGGGGCGAGCGCATAGTCCGCTGGTCATGCCGCGTCCCGTTGCAGTAAGGGTGCGATCAGTTCAAGGCCCTGCCACCCGAGCTGGGGCATTCACGTATCGCGGTGGGGTGGAACCAAAGCGCGAGGCATATCGATCGATGATTGAGGAAGGTCGTTTCTGACCAAGCTCGCGTTCAAGAAAGGTGCCACGGTCGCGATGCCCTCATGACGGGGGCGTGGTGGAAGCCCTTGTGGGGCTTAGGTCGATCGATCATCCAGGTACGGCTGAAGACCAGCGAGGCTCGTTTCGAAGAGACGCGTGAACTTCGACCTCAACACGGGTGTCAACGGTTTGACCCACGGCTTGAGTGCCGCCGAGAACGTGTAGGTGAGCTGCGTTCCGTCGGGGGTCGGCTCGAGCGTGACTACCTCGACCACCGTCTCGGCAATCGGAAGGTTCGCGTCGAGGCTGGTGAAGCCATAGCGACGCGCCTCGTCCCACGCGATGATGCGGTGGTTGACCTTGAACAGGTCGACATGAACCCAACGAGTCGCGCCAACACCGTCGGGTGGATTCGACGTTGGGTGAGCAGCCTTGCACGCACGGAACCATTCCGACCAGCGCTCGGTATCGATGAGCACCTGCCACACCTCTTCGGGACTGTGTGTCAGCAATACCTTGGTGTCGATCCGCAGGGGTGCCTGGTCGATAAAATCGGCCTCGGCAGGTGTCATCGTCGCCATTGATCAATCGTAACGATCCCGTCGGGTATTGCAATGCTCGTCCAGGCTGGCCAACATGACCGTTCGATGTTGTTCTGGGGCTTTCCGATTCTCTTCATCAGATTCTTCGCGATTGGTGCCTTCGTTGCGATGGCCGTCGTTGGTCGGGCCGCTTTCAGCAAGCGGTGACTGAAGAGTCTGCTGGTGCCGCCCGCAGGACGACTGAGCCTAGGGTCGTCCGTCGACCGAGGGCCAGCAATCGATGCCGAGATGATCCACAACCAGTCCCTTTATCGCCAAAGGGCTGCAATGGAGGGTGCCGTGCAATGCACCGAAATCCCATATTGAGTGTGCAAACTGAATCAGCGGCAAGATCCGCAGATCCGGCGCGTAGTCACGCCAAGACCTTTCGGGGAGTGTCAGATGCGGTCGGTTTCGTAGGCCCAGATCGCGAGTTCCACACGGTTGCGTACCTCGAGCTTGGTCATGAGGCTGGCGAGATGGGCCTTGACGGTACTGAGGCTGATGTGGAGCTCCTCACCGATCTCAGCGTTGGTGAGCCCGCGGGCCACGGTGGCGAGTACCTCTTCCTCACGGTCTGTCAGTGGCCATGCCGGCTGGGTGGGCTCCGAAGATGATGATGAACGGGCGAACGTTGATAACAGCCTTGCAGTGACACTCGGGGCGATCAGGGCATCCCCTTCGGCAGCGGCGTGGATTGCCTGCACGAGTAGCTCGGGGCCGGCGTCCTTGAGCAGGAATCCGCGTGCCCCAGCTCTGAGGGCGCCATGTACGTACTCGTCGAGGTCGAACGTTGTGATGATGACGATCGCCATTGGATCCTCAACATCGGGGCCTGCAAGGATCCTCGTGGCTTCGAGACCATCCATCTCGGGCATCCGAATATCGAAGAGACAGACATCGGGTTCGAGCTCCCTCGCAAGTCTCACCGCCTCGCGGCCGTTCTCTGCCTGGCCGACCACTTCAATGTCGGG
>JAMBLK010000044.1 GCA_023336855.1 Actinomycetes bacterium | reverse complement strand
TGGGAGAAGGATTTGAACCTCCGTAGGCGATAGCCGGCAGATTTACAGTCTGCTCCCTTTGGCCACTCGGGCATCCCAGCAAGTCAAGGCGCGCGGAGAACCGCACCCCTCAACGACGGCATAGGTTACCGCGCCATCACTACATGTGTACCTGGAGATCAACGACGGGTCTTGTCCTCTTTGCGATCCCGGGGTACGTTGCAGTCATGACGGAATCCGCCAATAGCAAACCTCATGCCACGTCACGGGTGGAGCGGTCGACGACCGGACCGGTTGGCCGGCCGATGACTCGCGAGGAAGCGCTCGCCATGCGGGGCTCCGGCTGGGAGGGGAATCTTGACCAAATGCGCTCCGGGCACGTCGACGAGACCGGCCACGTCGCAGACCAGCGTTGATCAGCGGATCCCTGTTGCCATCTCCCTCCTCCCGAGGGGATGCTCCTCTTCCTCTTCCTCCTCCTCAGGGGGAGGTGTCCACGACGAAGGAGCGGACGGAGGGGGTCGGGCAAATCCGATCGAGGACTCGCCGGCCCATTCGATCAGAGGGACAACCGACCGCGACCAGCTTGCCGAAGCCGCTCAGCGGATCCCGGTCGCCATCTCTTCGAGACGCTCGATGCGCTCGGGGATCGGTGGGTGAGTGGAGAACATTCGGCTGAATCGCATCTTCTGCCGCTGCTTCGCTGAGAGCGCTCGATACGGGTCGGCGATGAAGAGCGTCGATGCCGCCGCTCCGACGTCCATGGGGATGCGTGCCGTACCCCGTTCGAGTTTCTGCAGTGCGCTGGCGAGGACGAGCGGTGAGCCGGTGGTGATGGCACCAGAGCGATCGGCTTCGAACTCCCGGGCGCGGCTGATCGCCATCCGGATGATCATGGCAACGAGCGGGGCGATGACAACGGCAGCGATGGCGGCGACCGCTCCGATGGCGCCGTTGTTGTTGCGCCGGCCCATCGAGCCCCAGAACGCCATGCGGGCGAAGAACGACATGGCGGCACCGATCGTTGCTGCGATCGATCCGATGAGGATGTCGCGGTTCTTCACATGCGAGAGTTCGTGGGCGAGGATCGCTTCGAGCTCCTGATACGACATCATGTCAATGATCCCGCGGGTCACGGCCACGGCGGCGTGGCGGGGGTTGCGTCCCGTAGCGAAGGCATTCGGCTGCGGAGCATCGATGAAGTAGATGCGCGGTACCGGCATCTCCATGCGCAGAGCGAGGGAACGCACGATGGAGTAGACCTCTGGCAATTCATGCTCTTCAACGGGCCGGGCCTTGGCGGCAGCAATCGCCATCTTGTCGGAGAACCAGTAGATCCCGAAGTTGAATACGACGGCGATTCCGAGAGCGAGCAGCGCCCCCTGCTGTCCGCCGAACAACCACCCGACACCAACGAAGATCCCACCCAGGAGGGCGAGCAAGCCGACGGTCTTGACGTTGTTGGCCATCGTGTCAGCGTATCTCGCCGACCGGCCAATCGGTACGCGCGACAAGAACCCGGAAGTCGCCGAGTCCTCTTGGGTGGAGGAGGGTTTCGGCATCCGTGGCTTCAGATCGGACGACGAGTCGCTGCATCGCTTCACCGGAGCGGGCGAGGTCTCGTTCTCGGTGCCTGAACTCTCGGATCTGCTCCCGAAGACCGAGGTCCGAGAGGAAGTCGTCCTGACGGCGGAGTTCGGCGCTGGCACCCACCGATTCGGCTGCGGCGAGCATCGCCGTGAAGTTGACGTCAATCGTTACGTCGGTCGCTCCCGGTTCGAGGAAGGGATCCGGTCCGAGGTGGTGGCTGCGGTAGGTACGCAGAGTGCCCTGGGTTCGTCTCGGTTCGAGCTCTTCGGCGGTGCCGCCGTAGTCGATAACGACGAGTACTCCGTGGTCGATGTGTTGCAGGGCTGACTCGATCCACTCCGTCGCTGCGAGTTGGACTTCCACCATGCCGCCCTCGGGGACAATGCCGGCGTAGGCGTCACACCATGCTGCGACCTCGGACCGAGCCGGTGCGGTTACGAAGCCGAAGCGGTCGTCGGTTGCTCCTACCCGGCGCTCCACCCAGGCGTCGCCGGAGCGGATTGCCAATGCACACGGGAGGTTGTCGAGAAGTTCGTTGGCGATGATGGCCCCGTTGAACGTGTCGGGGAGATCGTCGGGGGAGGTGTGGACGTTGTCTGAGCCGAGGAGTTCGGTGAGGGCTTTGCGGGCGACTGGGGAGGCTTCGACCGCGTGGAACTCGTAGGGAAGCCCCCCTGCGTCGCTGCGCTCCGCGTCCCCCCGTCCTTTGGCCGGGGGGACATGGGTTGGTTCGTGCTGGTGGCTGGTAGCTGGCAGCTGGTAGCTCTCCTTGACCCCCTCCGCCTCGCTGCGCTCGGCACCTCCCCCTGAGGGGGAGGAAGAGGGCTGGGAGGAGGAAGTCGCGAAGGTTTCCATGAGGGGGCGCAGGAGGGATCCGGAGCCGGCTCCTACTTCTACTACTAGGAACGGATCGGCACCGGATCGTTGCTGTTCCTTCGCTACGAATCTCGCGAGCATTCTTCCGAACCACGGGGAGACTTCTGGGCTGGTTAGAAAGTCGCCGTCTTTCACCGATCTCAGGGGGCCTGTTGTGAAGAAGCCGAACTCTTCGTCGTAGAGGCAGGCGTCCATGTACTCCTCGAAGGGCATGGGGCCATCGGCACGGATCTTGGCGCGGAGTTTGTCGGCGAGCACGCCGGGGAGCCTAGAAGCCGGAGGCGAGGACTTCGGCGGTGAACTGCGACAGGTTGGCGATCACGCCGGGGAAGACGCCGAGGGCCAGGACCAGGACCGCCGTCACGGCAAGGGCCACTCGCAGGGTCGGAGCCAGTTCCATGCGGCCGAGGGCGTCCGGGTCGACTGAGTCGGGGACGCCGTCGAAGAACGTCGACTTGACGACCTTCGAGTAGTAGACGAACGCGACGACCGAGTTAAGGGCGGCGATGATGGCGATCGAGTAGCCCCACCACGATGCGACACCGATCGTGGCGGTGAACATGGCCAGCTTCGCGAACCAACCGGCGAGGGGCGGGATCCCGGCGAGGGACATGAAGAACATGGCGAGCAGCACCGTCAAACCCGGGGCCCATCGGTACATGCCGGACCAGTCGGCGAGTTCATACGACTTGATCCTGGCAGCGACGGCGATGATCACGCCGAAGGCACCGAGGTTCATCACGGCGTAGATGAGCAGATACGCCACGGTTGCGGCGAACGCCACCTGGAGGTCGGCACCTGCTGCGGCTGCGGCACCGAACGGGGCGAGCATGAAGCCGGCCTGGGCGATCGAGGAGTAGCCCAGCAGTCGGACGATGTTCGTCTGCTTGATGGCGACCAGGTTCCCGATCGTCATCGAGAGGACGGCAAGGAGCCAGAGCAGCGGGCCCCAGAGGTTCGAGTGCTCGGGGAAGGCGAAGTACGCAACAGAGAGGATACCGACGAAACCGGCGGCCTTCGACCCGACCGAGAGCCACGCCGTGACCGGAGTCGGCGAGCCTTCGTAGACGTCCGGCGTCCACACGTGGAACGGCACAGCGGAGATCTTGAAGGTGAATCCCAGGAAGACGAAGAGCATCCCGAGCAGGAACACCGGTTCCTCGGCGATCGAGGCCGGCACCGTGGCCAATCCTGCGAACAGTTGCGTGCCGGCGATCCCGTAGAGCAGGCTCACACCCATCACGAGCAGGGCGAAGGCGACGACGCCGATGATGAAGAACTTGAGCGCGGCTTCGTTCGACTTCTCGTCGGCCTTTCGCCATCCGGCGAGGAGGAAGCCAGGCCCGGAGACGAGTTCGAGACCGACGATCATGGTGATGAAATCCCTCGACGACGCCATCACGACGGCACCGAGAGCGGCGGCGAGGAGCAGGAAGTAGTACTCACCTTCGTAGTAGCGGTCGGATTCGACGTACGCGATCGACAGCAGCAGCACGATGAAGACCGCCCCAATGAACAGGCCCTTCAAGACGAGGGCGTACTGGTCGACGACGTAGGACCCGCCGAACAGCTCCCTCGGAAGCGACCCGGTACAGAACTCCAGGTCGTCGCACATCGCCAACGTGAAGATCGGGATGAGCGCCGCGAACAGACCGACCATGCCAACGATCGCCCCGTAGTACTTCTCACGGGTCACGAGATCCGTGACGAGAACGGCAAGAACCGTCACCGCCAGGATGATCTCGGGAAGGATCGCGTGGTAGTCGATCACGTCATCAGCCTCCGAAGGCCTTGGCTACAAGATTGGCAACAGCGTCGTTCGTCGCGCCGAGCACGATCGCCGGGTAGATGCCGATGGCGATCGTCATGACGACGAGCGGCGCCCACGCCATCCATTCGAACTTGTCGATGTCGTGGAACTCGTGGTCCTTCCACTCGGCCGAAGGCTCACCGAAGTTGACGCTTCGCAGCATCCACAGCATGTATCCGGCGGTGAGCACGGTGCCGATCGCAGCGATCACCATGAACGTCCGGAACAGGCCGACGCTGAGACCCTCGAGCGGGTTGAATGATGCGAGCAGCGACATGAACTCGCCCCAGAACCCGGCAAGGGACGGCAGACCCAGGGATGCCATCGCTGCGAATCCGAGGATCACACCCATCTTCGGCATGAGGATCATCTGGCCGCCGAGGCGGTTCATGTCCCTCGTGTGGTAGCGGTGAGCCATCGAACCGGCGATGAAGAACAGCAGACCGGTGATGACGCCGTGGGCGACCATGCCGATGATCGCAGCGTTGATGCCGATCTCGCTCAACGTCGCAACGCCGAGCATCACGAAGCCCATGTGTCCCACCGACGAGTACGCGATGAGTCGTTTCAGATCGCTCTGGGCGAGACACGCCAGCGATCCGTAGATGATGCCGATCACCGCGAGGAGGCCGATGAACCAGGCCCAGCGCTCCGCCTCTTGAGGGAGGATGGGTATCAGGATTCGGATGAAGCCGTAGGTGCCGAGCTTCAGGAGGATGGCCGCAAGGATGACGGAACCGATGGTCGGCGCCGC
>JAMBLK010000043.1 GCA_023336855.1 Actinomycetes bacterium | reverse complement strand
CCTGGCCGGTGCACCGGATGCTGAAGACGGCTACTTCCGGGTCCCGAAGATCCTGGACGAATCGTGACCGATCTCGCCGACCTCACGATCGCCCAAGCCGCAGTCGGACTCCGAGCACAGGATTTCAACGCCGTCGACTTGCTCGATGCCGTCGAGACGAGGGCCGCGTTCACTGAGACGCATCTCCACGCTTACCTGACGCTCGACCGCGAAGGATCGCGACACGCGGCCGAAGCCGCCGACACCGCCCTCGCCGCCGGCGATCCCGGACCGCTGCTCGGGATCCCGATCGCCCTCAAAGACAACATGGTCACGAAGGGCATCGAGACGACCGCCTCCTCACAGATCCTCGCCGGATGGAAGCCTCCGTACGATGGCACCGCGGTGCGTCGCCTCAAAGACGCCGGCGCTGTCATCATCGGCAAGACGAACCTCGACGAGTTCGCCATGGGCTCTTCGACCGAGAACTCGGCGTACGGTCCGTCCCGCAATCCATGGAACACGGACACCGTGCCCGGCGGCTCGTCCGGCGGTTCGGCAGCCGCTGTGGCGGTCGGATCGGCACTCGGAGCGTTCGGTTCGGATACCGGAGGGTCCATCCGTCAGCCGGCATCGCTCACCGGCACCGTCGGCGCCAAGCCGACGTACGGCCTCGTCAGTCGATACGGACTCATCGCCTTCGCATCGTCCCTCGACCAGATCGGTCCACTCGCCAGATCGGTCCCCGACGCAGCAACGCTGCTCGAAGCCGTCGCCGGATGGGATCGCATGGACGCAACGAGTTACCACGGCGACGTGCCCGCGATCTCGCGATCCCTCGATGCAGGAGTCGCCGGATTGCGGATCGGGATCGTTACCGAACTCACGGGCGATGCATTCGACCCTCAGGTAACGGCAGCGACCAACGCCACGATCGATCGCCTCTCCGATGCCGGAGCCGAGGTCGTGGAGATATCGCTTCCTGCTATCGAGTACGCCCTCTCCGCCTACTACCTGATCGCCCCGGCAGAGTGCTCAGCGAACCTCGCCCGTTTCGAAGGTGTCCGATACGGACTGCGGGTCGACGGATCCACGACCGAGGAGATGATGGCGAGGACACGAGCCGAAGGCTTCGGCCCCGAAGTGACTCGCCGCATCCTGCTCGGTACGTACGCCCTCTCGGCGGGCTACTACGACGCCTTCTACGGACAGGCCCAGCGTGTACGAACGCTGATCCGCAACGACTTCGCCACGGCCTACGGCCAGGTTGACGTGCTCGTCTCGCCGACGAGTCCGACGACCGCATTCGAGATCGGCGCAAAGACCGAAGATCCGCTGACCATGTATTTCGCCGACATCTGCACCATTGCGACGAATCTGGCCGGCGATCCGGCGATCTCGGTGCCCGTCGGTCTCGATGACGCAGGGCTCCCGATCGGGTTCCAGATCATGGCGCCCGCGCTCGGGGAAGAAGTCATGTTCCAGGTTGCCGCAGAGATCGAACGTCTTGTCGAATTCACGGCGAGACCGAGACTCGCGACGTCGACGGTGGTAGCACCATGACCGAGTGGGAAGCCGTCATCGGTATCGAGACCCACGTGGAGCTCCAGACGAACTCGAAGATGTTCTGCGGGTGCCCCGTCGACTTCGGCGATGATCCGAATACGGCCGTCTGTCCCGTCTGCCTCGCTCTGCCCGGCGCACTGCCCGTGCCGAACAGGGAAGCGATCGAAGGAATCCTGTCGATCGGTGACGCGCTCGACTGCACGCTCACCGAGGATTCGCTCTTCTATCGGAAGAACTACTTCTACCCGGACCTGCCGAAGAACTACCAGATCTCGCAGTACACGTTCCCTCTCTGCGT